>NZ_RAVY01000066.1:0-42770 GCF_003611625.1 Corallococcus sp. CA054B | reverse complement strand
CCTCTGCCAAGGGCGGCCCCCACCCCCACCGCATCTTCGGAAACGACATAGGCACGGGGCTTCACGGGCTGCGCATGGGAACAGCCAACGGCCAACAACAGCGCCATGGTAAGGGTTTGGCTCCGCATGCGCCCTCCACAAAAATGGTCCAAGCATGGCGAAATCTTCACTCCGCGAACCATCACGGCGGGAGCCAGTGTCGTGGACCCATCATTTTGTCAGCGCTGGTGGCCCATTACTGAGAACTCCTCGCATTGACAGCGCAGTTCCCGTTGGACCGCTTTGGGGCGACCCATCTTCGCCCGAGCCTATGTTGCGAAGGGGCGCCTATCAGGATCGCTGTCTCGATTAGACGAAGTTCAAGACCGCATTCATTGTTTCAGAGGAGGTCAAGAACGCACTTGAGAGGACCGGGAACCTGGGCGTGATGTTCGAGCGGCTGACGGGACCTCGTGGAGTGCAATGACCAGCGGGGCCAGCGGGCCTCAGCCCGCCACGGCAACGCCCCGCTTCGCGGCCTGGCCCACCGCGTGGGTGAATTGGTCGATGTCATAGGGCTTCAACAGCAACTCGATGACATCTGGCCCCGTGTATTCCGTCGCGCCCTCGCGGTTGGTGGTGGTGAGCACGAAGGGGATGCCCGCGGCGGCCGGGTTCGCGGCCAGCTTCTGGAACGCGTGCCAGCTCAAATGGAACGGCACGCTGATGTCGTAGACGATGACCGCTGGCGCCGTCTCCTTCACCAGCGTGGCGAAGTCCAGGGGGCCGCGAACGACGTCCTGCACGCGCACGCCCTTCGTCTGGAAGCCCGCCTCGTCGAGCACCTCCTCCAGCGCTTCGATGAGATCTTCACTCCCGTTGAGCACCAGCACGGTGGGTCGTTTTCCCATGCGGGAAGGTTGCGTCCTCCCGCCCGGGTGAAAAGCGCTCCGGGACCCGCGGATGTAGCGCATCCGACAGAGCCGCCGGTCGCCTGGATGCCCGTCAGGCGTGGCCCACTGAAGGCCCCGCGCGAGGCAGCCGCACCCGGAAGGTGGCCCCCTGCCCCAGGGTGCTCGTCACCGCAACCTCGCCGCCGTGCGCCTCCACGATGCGGTGCAGGCGGTACAGCCCCAACCCCAACCCGCCGTAGTTGCGCGTGGGCACCGCGCGCTCGAAGCGGCGGAAGAGGCCGTCCACCCGGTCCGGCGCGATGCCGATGCCGTGGTCCCTCACCACCAGCCAGGCCGTGTCCTCGTCCGCCCGGACCTCCAGCTCCACGGGCTTGCCCGGACCGAACTTCACCGCGTTCACCAGCAGGTGCGTCACCACCTGCCCCAGCCGCAGCGCGTCCCAGTGGCCCACCGCGGACGCCACGTCGCGCACCACCAGCAGGCACCCCGCGCGCGCCGCCAGCTCCTCCCAGCGCAGCACCACGTCCCGCACCACCTGCCCCAGGTCCACGTCCTCCAGGTTCAGCCGGGGCGCGTGGCTCTGCATCTGCGACACGTCCAGCAACCCCTCCACCAGGTCCGCCAGCCGCTGCACCTGCCGGTCCGCCGCCACCAGCGCGCGCTCCAGCCGCTCCGGCGCCACCTGCCGCTCGTGCTTCAGCGCCGCCGCCGTGCCCTGCACGCGCAGCCGCAGCGCGGCCAGGGGCGTGCGCAGCTCGTGCGCGGCCACCGCCAGGAACTCGTCCCGCACGCGCACCGCCTCGCGCGCCTCGCGGTACAGCCGCAGCTGCTCCGTCACATCACCGATGATGCCCGCCATGCGCACCGGCCGCCCCTGCGCGTCGCGGATGGCCCGGCCCCGGCTCACGCACGAGCGGTAGCCCCCGGCCTCGTGCCTCAGCCGGAAGGACACGTCGTAGGGCGCGCCCTGCTCCAGGTGCAGCGTCAGCGCGGACGCCACCGCGTCCCGGTCCTCCGGGTGCACCCGCGCGAGGAAGGCCTCGGAGGTCCCCGGGAAGTCCTCCGGCTTGAGCCCCAGCATCTCCAGGAGGCGCGGGCTCCAGTACATGCTCTGGTTGCGCACGTCCCAATCCCACACACCGTCATAGGAGCCGGACACCACCAGCCGGTAGCGCTCCTCGCTCTCGCGCGCGGTGCGCTCGGCCTGCTCCAGCAGTCCCACCCGCCGCTCCAGCTGGCGCACCATCGAGTACAGGTGCGTCTCCGTGGACAGCTCGCCGGGCACGGGCGCGGGCAGGGGCCCCTCCGCGCGAGACTCGCGCAAGAGCATGGCCACCAGCTCGTCATCCCCCTGCGCGCGCCGCACGAAGCCGTTGGCCCCCACGTTGGCCGCCATGCGCAGGTCCAGCTCGTCCGGCGACGTGGCGTGCGTGAGGATGACCGGCACGCGCGCGAGCTTGGGGTCCTGGCGCAGGGCCAGGCACAGCCGGAAGCCGTCCAGCCGGGGCATCAGCACGTCCGCCAGCACGACATCCGGCGGGTGCCGCCGCGCCAGCTCCAGCGCGGCCAGACCATCCTCCGCCTCCATGATCTCGAAGCGAAAGGGCGCCAGCGCCAGCTGCAGGAGCTTGCGGTAGACGGGGTCGTCCTCCGCCACCAGCACCCGCAGCCCGGCCCGGCGGTCCTCCGCCTCCCGCGCCTCCCGAGGCAGGGCCTGACGCACCGCCTCCACCCGGGCCCCCAGCGACATGCCCGGCGCGAGGAACCCCGCCACGGGCAGGCCCGACCGCCGCAGGGCCTCCTGCTCGGCCGGCGGAGCCTCCGCCCAGAGGGACGCACCGGACGCGGCCAGCGCCTCACGCAGCGCGTCCAACCGCCCCGCCGCCGAGCCCAGCAGCGCCCCCGCCGCCAGCACCAGATGCACCGGCGGGGACTCGCGCAGCGCCTGCACCAGCGGCTCCACCCCCGCCGCCAACAGCACCCGCCAACCCTGCCCCTGGAACGCCAGGGACAGGAGCTCCCGGTGGGGACCCGGGGCCTCGACGAGCAGCAGGGTGGGCTTCATTTGGGGGGCGGGAGGAGGAAGACGGGCGCGGGCGACAAGTCGTTCTGGAAGGCGGGACCCCAACGGCCCGCCACCAGGGTGTGGAAAGGGCGCAGTCTGGTGACAGGGCCCTCTGAGTCAAGGCAACCCTTTGGAAGTGTTGGAAGCTGGAAGGCCACGGGCCAGGGGAACCCGCCGCTGGCCTGCCGCGTCACTGGTACAACCGGGCTACAGGTACACTTCGTTTGCACGGGCGTGGGGGACGCGAACGCGGCGGTGTGTTATTCGACCGCCCATGGGTGCCAAGAAAGTCACGGCGCAGGAGAAGCTGACCGGGTTCCAGGACCGGATTCGCGCCGCGGGGCTGCGCAGCACCGCCCCCCGCGTGGCCGTGCTGCGCAAGCTGGAGACCGCCACCGCCCCCATGAGCCACGCGGACCTGGTGGAGGAGCTGGGCGGCGAGGGCTACGACCGCGTCACCATCTACCGCAACCTCACCGACCTCACCGAGGCCGGCCTCGTCGTGCGCGCCGACCTGGGCGACCACGTCTGGCGCTTCGAGCTCAAGCGCCCCGGCGCCACCGAGCACGCCAACAACCACCCCCACTTCACCTGCACCGACTGCGGCACCGTCGCCTGCCTCCCCGAGGAGTCCGTGCGCCTCACCACCGCCCGGGGCGTCCCCCGCGCCGTGTCGCAGCGCGCCGTGGAAGTGCAGCTGCGCGGTCTCTGCGACCGCTGCGAGTAGTCCCCCCTCCCTCCAGCCAGCCAGGCGAGCCCCCGTTGGGATGTGCTCACTGGTAGGCACACACCTACATGTGAGCTTCCGCTCTCCTGCCCCCGGACACAGATTCGTCCTGGCGAAGGCGGGGACCCACCGTTCCGGCTCGGGGAACGGCGCGGGCGCTCCAGGGTTCGCAGGGGGATTGGGATGGAAGCCCATCACACGTTGCTGGTCGTCGACGACGACATGGACATCCGGGATGCGCTCCAGGACGCGCTGGAGCTGGAGGGCTACGCCGTGCAGCTGGCGGCGGACGGGCTGGAGGCGCTGGAGCGGCTGCGCTCGTCGGAGCCCCGGCCGCAGCTCATCCTCCTGGACCTGATGATGCCGCGCATGGACGGCATCGCGTTCCGCGAGGCGCTGCGCCACGAGCGCGCGTGCTCGGACATCCCGGTGGTGGTGGCCAGCGCGGACCTGGACGTGCGCGACACGGTGGATGGCATGGGCGTGGCGGGCTACCTGCGCAAGCCCCTGGACCTGTCCGCGCTGCTCACCACCGTGAAGCAGCTGTGCCTGCCTGTCTGAACAGAGAGCACCACCCAAACCCATACACGAAAGGGAGCGCAACCATGAAGAAGCTCATCATCGCGGCAGTGATGTCCCTGGGAACGGCTGCCTTCGCGCAGGAGGCCACCGGCACGCCGGAGAACCCGGCGCCGAGCGCGCCCAGCTCACGGCAGATGAACGGCCCCTCCACGGGCATCGAGGCCCAGGAGGTGGGCCCCGCCATCGGTGACACCGCCAAGAAGGCCGTGGGCGCGCAGACCTCCAAGGAGGAGGCGGCGCAGACGGGCGTGTGGAAGGAGAAGCACGCCTTCAGCATGGAAGGCACCGTCAAGGCCAAGGACGACGACGACATCACCCTGGCGCGCAAGGACACGCTGCCGGAGGTGAAGCTGGACGTGCGCGACAAGACGAAGGTGACCCTGGACGACAAGCCGGCGAAGGTGAGCGACCTGCCGGAGGGCGCCAAGGTGCGCGCGAAGTTCCAGCTGGAGGGGGATGACTCCGTCGCGCTGGAGCTGAAGGCCACCTCGCCCAAGCCCAAGAAGTAGTCCGGCGGTCGGACAGACCCTTCAATGCCTTTCACCGGGCCCGCCTCCCAGCAGGGAAGCGGGCCCGGCTTTTTTACTGCCCCTTCAGGGTCGGCCGGTGCCCTGGCTGGGAAGGAAATTGCCCTCTCCCCAGGGAATGCCGCACGGACAGCCTGCTCTCCGGGGCGGGTACGCCGCTTGCTTAGGTGGCGCGTACGCGTAGGGAGACCATGGTGAATCGACGACTGCTGGGGCTGGGCGTGTGTGCGGGTGCGGTGATGCTGTCGGCGTGGGGTTGCGGCGGGACGGATTCGCCCACGACGCCCATTGATGACACGGACAAGGTCGACCCGCGGGTGGAGGTGGATGCGGGGACCGGCGGTGACACCGACGCCGGGACGGAAGTGGACGCGGGCACGGATGCCGGCACCGACATCGACGCGGGCACGGATGCGGGGACCGGCACCGACGCCGGAACGGATGCGGGCACGGACGCCGGCACGGATGGCGGCACGGACGCGGGCACCGGGGTGGACCCGTGGCCGGCGGATCCGGTGACGAACTATTCGGACCGCTACGGCATTGGCAAGGTGAAGTCGGTCGGCATCGACCTGGGCAAGAACATCTGGGTGCTGGACGGCGCCCGCATTGGCGTGGTGCGCGCGGACACGCAGAAGCTGGTCTGGGTGGCGGGCCCCGTGGGCCAGGCGGCGGATGGGCAGCCCTCCAGCGTCATCTGCGGCGGCGAGGCGGGCCGCGCCTACGTGGGCTACTACGCCCAGGACCTGGGCGTGGATCCGGAGTGGCCGGACATCCACACCAACTTCATCGTCACCGCGAAGCCGTGCGAGGTCCCGGTGAACGAGACCACCTGCTTCCCGTTCAGCACGCGCCGGCTCCAGTTCTACAAGCAGGGTGACGTGGACGCGGTGAAGCTGGACGCCAGCGGCCAGGTCGTCTTCGAGAACCACATCAACCAGTCCCGCCGCGCCAACAAGGACGCGAACGGCAACCCCTTCATCCAGACGGGCCCCACCGTGGTGGACGGCGTCAGCCTGGGCATCCGCAACAGCAACGACCACCACTTCGACGAAGACCGCGCCATGTACAGCTGCGCGTCCGTGCTGCGCGGCCCGAACAAGGGCGACGTCTTCTTCGGCTCCAACCACGGCGTCACGCGCATCCGGGGACTGACCTACAACGCCCACCGGCACCCGGTGTGGTTCGACGCGAAGGGCTCGCAGTACGCCGGCTACACCTACGGCCTGGGCATCTCGCCGGACGGGGACGTGCTCATCGCGAACGAGTGGAACTTCGGCACCGTCACACCCGACACGAAGATGGAGAACTGGGACGACACCACCACGCCGGGCATCAACCAGCAGAAGGTGAAGTCCTCCTACCTCCCGGAGGTCAACTCGCAGGAGGCCTTCGATTCCTGGCGCGGCTTCCAGCAGACCACGGACAAGAAGTACTACCTGGGCAGCAAGGACCTGGGCCTGTGGGAGATGACCATCCTCTCCGCCAACAACCCCTTCCAGAAGGGCACCCGCATCGGCGCGGACGTGCCGGCGCTCAGCAACATCAACGCGCTGGCCTCCACCAATGACGGCTCGCTCTTCATCGGCACCAACACGGGCGGCCTCTACCGGCTGACCCCGGGCAAGGTGGTGGAGAAGGTGGCGGGCGTGCGCGGCAACAAGGTGGAGCAGCTCGTGTACGACGGCTCCGGCACCTCCGGCATGCTGCTGGTGCTGACGTCGGAAGGCCTGACCGTCCTGCGCGGCTACTGAGCAGGACTCCCACCCTGACGCCGGTGCGGTGCGCATGTCGCACCCGGCGCCACGGGGGGGAAGGCCGCCTGGAAGGCGCGGGAAATGTTCTGGAAGGAGGCCCGGTTCTGCTTCCGCCCTCTTGCCTTCGTGCAAGGGGGCAGGCGGGCCGGGCCCCCGGGCTTCACGGCCCTCCGGACTGCTCTCTACAATCGCCCTCGCCCCGCCGGAGGAATCCGAACGCATGCGCCTGAGACTCGCCCGCCGCCGTCACGCCGCTGGTGCCACCTCCTCCCTCGCCATCTCCGAGGCAGTGGAGCCCCCCGGTCGCAACGAGCTCCAGGCGCGAGGCCCCGACCCCTTCCGGCCGGACCAGCGCCTGCGCTGGAGGGACCACTTCGTCCTCACCGAGCACCTGCTCCAGCTGGACAGCATCCACCCGGGGCATGACGGCCTGCGCATCGCGCAGCTGTCGGACGTGCACGTGGGCCAGGCGACCAGCGACGTGCGCATCCGCCGCGCGGTGGCCGCGGTGAACGAAGCCGCGCCGGACCTGGTGTTCCTCACCGGCGACTACGTCACGCACAGCCCCAAGCCGCTGCCGCGCGTGCGCCAGCTGCTCCAGGGACTCAACGGCCCCGTCTTCGTGGTGCTGGGCAACCATGACCACTGGGTGGACGCGCCCTACCTGCGCGCGGGCTTCGAGGACCTGGGCTACACGGTGCTCCAGAACGAGCACCGCGTGGTGCACGTGAAGGGCGCGCCGGTGACGGTGCTGGGCATTGACGACGGGCTGACCGGCATGGAGGACGTGGAGGCCACCTTCCGGGGCGCGCCCACGTCCGGCACGCGGCTGGTGCTGGCCCACACGCCGCCCACCGCGGAGAAGCTGCCCGCGCACGCGGGCCTGGTGCAGTTCTCCGGCCACACCCACGGCGGGCAGTTCATCGTCCGGGGCCTCACGGAGGCCCTCTTCCGCCGCGCGGGCCAGCCGTACATCCGCGGCCACTACCGCGTGAACGGCAACCACCTGTACGTGAACCAGGGGCTGGGCTTCGGCTTCGGCGGGCCGTACCTGCGCCGGGGCAGCACGCCGGAGGTCGCCTTCTTCACCCTGCGTACGCAGCAGGCCGCCCACGTAGGGACGACCTGATCCACGAGCAGGACGGCGCGCCCGCCTTCAGCGCAGGGGCGCGCCCAGCTTCATGCCGCCCAGGGCGTTCTCGCGCTTCTTGCGGGACAGGCTGAAGGGGCCGGGCCCGAAGTAGACGATGAGCAGGGCGCCCCCCGCCATGGAGAGGTTCTTCATGAAGTGGATGAGGTTGTTCTGCGCCTGGACCGGGTCATCCATCTTCCAGAAGTGATGGACCATGATGGCGGACGCCACCAGGAACACCGCGAGCATGGCCGCGCCCAGGCGGGCGAAGGTGCCCAGCAGGACGCACAGGCCTCCCACCACCAGCACGCCGCCGGACACCAGCACCGCCGTCCTCGGGTCGGGCACGCCGGACGCCTGGGCGTAGGCCGTGAGGGCCTGGAGCTGGATGAAGTGATTGAGCCCGCTGGTAATGAAGATGACCGAGAACAGCAGCCGTCCCAGCGGTGCGAGCAGCCCCATGAATGACCTCCATGCCTCCGGCGTGTCCTCCCTCAACGCGGACGGGTCGGTGTCATTCTCCAGATAGGCACGGATGGGCGGGCGGACAGCCGTCCCTCGCTCCCCTGCCCGCTCCCCTGACGGGTGGACAGCCGGTCCGTTCCCCGGGCGACGCACCGGCGGGCTGCGACAACACGCCACAGGGTGCCGGGACGGGGGGACGTTAGGGTGCCCACGCCTTGAGAACCCTCACCCTGGCCCTCCTGAGCGCCGCGCTCCTCCTCGTGCCCACGGCCCCTGCCTGGGCCTGCGCGAGCTGTGCGTGTGGCGACCCCACCCTCACGTCCATGGGAGGCGAGCAGCCCTTCGAAGGGCGCCTGCGGCTGTCCACGATGCTGCGCGCGTGGGGGCACACGGAAGGGGTGACGGGCGTGGACGCGCAGCGGCTGCGCGAGCTGCGCATGGACGTGGCGGTGGCGTACGCGCCCCGGCCCTGGTTGGTGCTGGCGGTGAACCTGCCGCTCCAGGCCCGCGAGGTCCAGGACGTGAGCCTGGGACTGGAGCGAGGCTGGGGGCTGGGCGACATCGACGTGACGGCGAAGGCGTTCGTGTGGAAGGACAAGGAGTTCTCACCGGACCACCTGATCAGCGTGGTGGGCGGAGTGAAGCTGCCCACGGGCCCCAGGCTGCACGCGGGGGACGGCACGACGCTGGGCATCGACGCGCAGCCCGGCAGCGGCTCCGTGGACCCCATGGCGGGGCTGGCGTGGCAGGGCTTCCGGGGCAACTGGTCGTTCCTCGCGAGCGCCCTGGGCTTCCTGCCCTCGCGAGGGCGCGACGACTTCCGGATGGGGGCGTCGCTGCGCACGCAGGTGGCGGCGCAATACCAGCCATCCCCCACGTGGGCGGTGCGGCTGGGCGTGGACACCCGGGCGGAGCAGGCGCCGGACACGAACGGCACGCCCGAGGAGGCCGGCGGAGGCTTCATCGGGTACCTGTCGCCGGACGTCCTCTTCAGCCCGGGCATGGACGTGGTGGTGCAGGCCGGGGTGCGCATTCCTGTCGTCAACCAGCTGCGCCGGGTGTCGTCCACGCCCATCGCGGTGCTCTCGCTCGCGTACGACCTGTGATGATCCGCGCTTCCTTGGTTCTTTGGGCCCTGTGCGGTTTGAGCGCATGTGGCGAGCGCGTGGACGGAATGACCGTCACGCTGGGCCTGGAGCACCGGGCCACCGCGCAGGGCGTGCAGGCCGCGGGAGGCGAGCGTTCCTTCACACGAGCGGATGGCCAGGTGCTCACGCTGACGCGAGGCTACGTGACGCTGGGCAGCGTGGAGTTGAAGCCGTGTGAGGAGGCGCTGGGGTGGCGGCTGTTGAAGGCGCTGTCGCCCATTGGCACCGCGCACGCGCACTCGGTGGGTTCGCCATTGAGGCTGGGCACGCCGCACGTCAGTGGCCTGGAGCGGCCGGACGGGAGCGTGCTGACGCTGGGGACGGTGCGGCCGCCGCCGGGGCGCTACTGCCGGGCGAGGCTCACCTTCGAGCCCGCGGACGCGGACGCGGAAGGGCTGCCGGGAGCGGACAGCGGCGTGGACATGGTGGGGCACACGTTGTGGCTGGAAGGGACGCGGGTGCCGGCGGGCGGCGGTGAGCCCCAGCCCTTCCGGCTGGTGACGTCCAACCTGGCCACGGTGGACGTGGTGTTGGACGGGCTGACGCTGTCCGAGGACGACCCGGCGGCCGAGCGCACCTTCGCGCTCGCCTGGGACACGTGGCTGGCCACGGTGGACCTGGAGTCCCCCGGGGCAGCGGCCTCGGCGCTGGACACGGTGGCCCGCTCCGTGGCGATGTCCTCCGTCGCGCCATGACGTCCTCTCCGCCGCCCTCCTCTGAACCCTCGCTCCGGGCCCGCATCAATCTCGTGTGGCTCTTGAGGCTGCGCTGGGGCGTGCTGGTGGGCCAAGCGGTGCTGGTGGCGGTGGCGGTGTGGGGGCTGAAGCTGGCGCTGCCGGTGCCCGCGCTGGTGGCGCTCTTGGGCGTGGAGGCGGTGACGAACGCGGCGGTGCGCGCGGGGCTCGCGAGGGCGAGGCCGGTGGCGGAAGCGGCCATCTTCGGGCTGATGCTCTGGGACACGTTGGTGTTGACGGGGCTCTTGGCGTTGAGCGGAGGGACGCACAATCCCTTCACGGCGCTGTACCTGGTGAACGTGGCGCTGGGCACGGTGCTGCTGCCGCCGCGCCGCACGTGGGCGATGTTGGGCTTCACGCTGTTGGCGTTCGGGTCGCTGTTCGTGTTGCAGGACGTGACGCTGCCGGGGCTGGAGAGGCCGGACCACGCGGAGCTGATGCGGCTGCACCTGAGCGGCATGTGGGTGGCGTTCGCGGTGGCGGCGGGCTTCATCGTGTATTTCATCCAGCGAGTGACGCGAGCGCTGGCGCTGCGTGAGCAGGAGTTGGAACAGACGCGGGCAAGGCACGCGAGGCAGGAGAAGGTGGCCTCGCTGGCGACGCTGGCGGCGGGAGCAGCGCATGAGTTGTCCACGCCGTTGTCCACCATCGCGGTGGTGGCGAAGGAGCTGGAGCGAGCACTCGCCGCGGCCCAGACGTCCGAGTCCGTGAGAGAGGACCTGAAGCTGATCCGCCAGCAGGTGGACCGCTGCCGGGACGTGCTGGTGCAGATGTCCGCGGATGCGGGCCAGACGACGGGCGAGCCCTTCCAGGCCATTCCGCTGGAGCGGTTGGTGGAGGAGACGCTGTCGGAGCTGTCCGGCCGTGAGCGAGTGAAGGTGGAAGTGCCGGAAGCGCTGAAGAAGCACGATGTCCACGGACCGCCGCGAGCATTGGCACGAGTGCTGAGGGGCCTGGTGAAGAACGCGCTTCAAGCAACGCCCGTGGGTAGGGGTGTGGAGCTGCGCGTGTCGCCGGAGGGCATGGGCGCGAGGCTGGAGGTGCGCGACGAAGGCCAGGGCATGCCGGAGACAGTGCTGACCCGCGCGGGAGAGCCGTTCTTCACCACGAAGGCGCCGGGTGAGGGCATGGGGCTGGGATTGTTCCTGGCGCGTTCCCTGGCGGAGCAGCTGGGCGGAGCGCTGGAGCTGCGCTCGAAGGCGGGGGAAGGCACGACGGTGAGCCTGAGCCTGCCGAGCGCGGACGCGAAGGAGGCAGCGGCATGAGCAACACGGCTCCAGTGGATCAACGTCCCAGCCTGCTGCTGGTGGACGACGACAGCACGCTGCGAGAGCGATTGGCGCGAGCCTTCCGAGAGCGCGGCTGGGACGTGACGACCGCGGGCAACCACGACGAGGCCATGGTCGCGGCAAGGCGCGAGTCACCGGAGTACGCGGTGGTGGATCTGCGCATGCCGGGGCAAAGCGGCCTGGAGCTGGTGCGTGACCTGCTGGCGGTGGACACGTCCACGCGAGTCATCGTGCTGACAGGCTATGGAAGCATCTCCACGACGGTGGATGCCATCCGGCTGGGAGCGGTGAACTACCTGCCGAAGCCCGCGGACGCGGACGACATCCTGGCGGCGTTCGCGAGAGCGGAGGAAGCGCCCAACGTCGCCGCGCCAGAGACGCTCCAGGCACCGTCCCTGGCCCGAGCGGAGTGGGAGCACATCCACCGGGTACTCGCGGACAGCGCCGGCAACATCTCCGAGGCCGCGCGCAAGCTGGGCATCCACAGAAGGTCGCTCCAGCGGAAGCTGCAGAAGTACCCGCCATCGCGCTGACGCAGGGCCTTCACTTCCGTTGCCGGACTCCGAGATTCATATTCAGGCGTTCTACGAATCGACCGGCTGCTTCTTGGCACCCCCACCCATCTCCTCGCACCCCAACCTGATGTAGAAACCCTTGAACAGTGTTCTCATAAGCACCTGACCAGGCTTTGGTCTCATCGACAATTCCAGCCCCAGAAACTCTCGCCAGCGAAATCGCCAACGCCGCGGCCAAGACGTACCCCATCGGCTCGAGCTCGCCTCCCACTTCGAGCATTGCTTCGAACTCTCCATCAGGCGCTTCGACCACCGTACAAAACACCAGGCTTTGCGGAGCAACCGTGGCAAACCGCCAGACAGCCATGCCGCAACCAAGCTCGCGCAAGCTCGCGTACTCGTCTTGATTTCCGAAGCCATCGAGCACCACCACCTCAGGAGGTGGCGCATCAATCAATTCGGCAATGGCTCTCGACGCACCAACAACAACATCCCCAAGACCCACCTTTCCACTCGCACGAACAGCCAACGAACTCCCCATCACCACCCCCAACCAGGAAGTACCACGACGCCATCCCCAGCAAAGACTGTGATCCTACCAATGACACCTTGATTTAGGATCTGGCCCAAGCCTCCACCCGGAACAACGCCCAACAACTGCGCTCGCGAGCATCTCCTTCTGCAGAGTGCAAAGAGCTTACGGCACATCCCCTTTGAGCACGTCTCCCTGCACGACACTCCCCGCACCATCGCCAGACAAGACCAACTCGGCGGTCATCCCAGCATCAAGCGCCTGGAGGCTGTAGCCATAAGCGTGGATCTGCTCGATGCAAATCGAAACTGGCCGATCGCCTGAGCGAATTGGCGGAGCATACCCATCGGGTGTTCGCACGTGCGTCCGCTTGAACGCGACCGAGAAGACATCGCCGACGCAGATGATGCCTTCGATGAGGCGTCCGGCCGCGCGTACGCCACCCGGCCGTGGATTGACCATCAACACTTCGAATTCGATGGGTCTGCTCGCCACGGCTCGATACGCATGGGGTACAGCTTCGGACAGCCACCACTCCCAGAACTGAAGTCGGCGCTCGGGGTCGGATGATGCGTCCCAGGGAGGTCCGCCCGCAGAGGCAGCCGCTGCGAACATGGACGCATCCATGTCTTCTGCATCGACCTGGTTGTCGCGCAGGTGCGCATCGTCCTCAGTCAGCGGGAAGGTCTCGTCGTCGATGCAGGTAAGCAGGGCCTGCACCGCGGAGAATCCCGCTGCGGCTCCCTGCGAATCCTCATCCGAAGACGACCACTCCACCATGTGGTCCCAGGCCCGCTGCCAGAGTGCCTGGGCTTCGATCTTGTCGAGCCGCCCCACCCTCACCGCTTCCGCCGAATCCAGCACGGTGTGCGGCGTGCGGTCCTGTGAGGACTTCAACTCCCAGAGAGGAAGCACATGCCGGGCAGTCGTGAGCGCCAGCGCCACACGCCGGGCATACCCTGGTCCACGCCCCTGCTCACGCCCCAGCGACAGCCATATCTTCCGCCGCAGGCCCAACGAAAGGTCATGCACGGGGTCCGCTCGCACTGACTCAATCGCCCGTTGAAGCAGGGACTTCAAAATCTCGGGCTCACCCATCCTCAATCTCCACGTTCGGCCTCCCCTGCATCGATTCAAGGGGCATCAGGCGGCAGATTCCCCCATGCGTCCGGATTCTCCGGCTCGGGTGTCAGCGCGAGCCGGGTGAACCGGCCGTCCCGGACCTCAACCACCGCCCACAATTCGGCCAGGCAATTCGGGCAGCGGCCCAGTCCGTAAGCCCAGACGTCGCGCCCTACCGTCCCTGGATCAGGCCCCACGGGCGACCGCGGCATCCTGGGTGCAAGCCCCCAGACAATCTCACCGGCAGAAAAACGCCTGTGCTCCAGGACCCCGATGTCCGCCTGAAAGGCGACCTCGCCCAGGCAACCGCAGGCACTGCACCCCACCACCCCCAAGAACTCATTGTACCTGCCCATCGCGCCGCCTCCCCCCAGCTCCACTGCCAGGTAGCTCCAGAAGTATCCGCCGTCGCGTTGACTCCGTTTCGTCGGTACGACGGTGGTCTTCGCGCGCCATGGAGGAGGCGGCTTTTCCGCACAAAACTAAAACCCAGTACGATCTTTGCGCAGCGCATCATGGTCAGGCTTGCACAAAACTAAAACGGACCTATAGTTTCGTGCATGAGTACCGAGCCCCCACTCAAGCCGGACTGGGACCAGCTCTACCGTGTGGCCGAGGCCCAGGAGGGCCACTTCACGACGCAGCAGGCTGCCCAGGCGGGCTACTCGCCCCAACTGCTTGCCCACTACGTGCGCATCGGCCGGGCTTCGCGAATCCAGCGGGGCATCTACCGGCTGGTGCACTTCCCAGCGGGCGAGCACGAGGACCTCGTCGCGGTGTGGCTCTGGTCCGAACAGATGGGAACCTTCTCCCATCAGACCGCACTCGCGCTTTACGACCTCTCCGATGTCCTGCCCGCGCGGATCCACCTGACGCTCCCGGAGGCGTGGAAGACGCGTCGTTTGCGCGTGCCCAAGCTTGTCGTGCTCCACTTTGCCGACCTGCTCGACTCCGAGCGCCAGTGGGTGGGGGCCGTGCGGGTCACGACTCCCTCCAGGACATTGGATGACTGCGCGCGGGGCGCACTCACTCCGGACCTGATGCGTCAGGCCGCGCTGCAAGCCCTGCATCGCGGCATGGTCAGGGGCTCCCTGCCAACCGTGGAAGAGGCACTGAAGCCTTTTGGAGGCCTCAACGCGTGACGAGCCGCACCTATGCATCGCCCGCGGCCTTCAAGCAGGCGCTGGAGCAGCGCCTTCGCCAGGAGGCCCAGAAGCGCAACCTGCCACTCGAACGTCAGCGCGAGCTGCTGGTCTTCAGCCGCTTCCTCGCCCGCGTCTACGCGAAGCTGGGCTCCAGCGTCACCCTCAAGGGAGGACTGGTGCTGGAGCTCCGCATCGAAGGGGCGCGAGCCACGAAGGACATCGACCTTCGCATCCAAGGTGACCCCAGCGGACTGCTGCTCCAACTGCAGGACGCTGCAAGGCACGAGCTTGGCGACTTCTTTTCGTTCGAGGTCCGCCCGGATGACGAGCATCCCAAGCTCCAGAACGAGGGCATGCGCTACGAAGGGCTGCGCTTTCGCGCGGAGTGCAGGCTCGCACAGAAGATCTACAGCCGCCCTTTCGACGTGGACGTCGCCTTCGGGGAGCCCATGCTGGGAACGCCAGATGAGGTCACGGCCCCCGACGTGCTCGGCTTCGCGAACATCGCGCCGCCCCGCCTGCGGCTCTACCCCGTCGAAACCCATCTCGCGGAGAAATTGCACGCATACACGATGCCCCGACTGCGGCAGAACTCACGCGTGAAAGACCTGCCCGACCTCGCGCTGCTGGCGCAGACACGGAAGCCACTGGAGGCAGTGCGGCTGCGACAAGCACTCAACCTGACCTTCGACTTCCGTAATACCCATCCACTGCCAGGCGCCCTTCCCCTCCCGTCCAGGGATTGGGAGAGGCCCTACGCGGACATGGCCCAGGACAACCAGCTCCCCTGGCCCACACTCGAGAAAGTGACCGAAGCCGCGAAACGCTTCCTCGATCCCGTCCTGGAAGGGGCATCCATCACCCGCTGGGATCCGGAGACCTGGAGTTGGAATCACTGAACAAGGGCTGAGGACAGACCACGAACGTGCAGCCCCTCCTCTGGCCTTCCCGCCGCGAACAGGCTCTACTGAGAGGTGCTTTGCATTTCTCTCAGGGGGACGTCAAGCAGCAGGACGACCCCACCATTTCGGGACAGCCACGCTCGGAATCGCAAGGCGCCACCTACAGCCGCCCGCTGCAAGCGTGAATCAGTCTTCCGCTCGAGCGATAGAGACGTACTCAAGAGCCAGCCGGACCAACTCCTCCATGTCGGCCACGGGGCGCTCGGTTATCATCTGGCCGGGCCCCATGTGGGAGAACGTCCGCGTCTCCCTTCTCTTGCGTAGCGCGAACGCTACGTAGTTCCCGGTCGCGGGGTGCCTGTAGCGGCACATAATCATTGAGTCAGCCCCCCCCATGTAGCGGACCTCGATACCCCTGCTCCGCAGGAGTTCAACCGCCTGCGCCAGGTTCACTGACTCCCTCCTTCCGAGCTGCCTCCTGCGCCTCTGGACGTCCGAGTAACGGTCCAGAAGTGGGCCGGTCTCCATGGGCGGGGCCATAGGAGCCTCGCATGAACGCAATGTACGGGTAGCTCTGCTGTTCAAGCTCGTCAGGATGCACAGGTTTTGCCACCCACTGGGTACCGGAGTCAGGCTCGTACTTGTTCATCGCCCTGGCGAGACCTGGCGCATCTGTTCCCATCTCAGGCGAGAAGTTTGAGGCATCGCGAAGGTCTGTCTCAGAAACTTCGACCCCGCGCTCCTTCAGTAGCTGCCGTGCACAGGCAGGGCCGCACCCCATCTTCGTCTCTTGCTCCAACTGTCCGTCGGATGCGCCATCATGGCTTCCCTACAGCATCGGTCCGTTCTGTTCCTTCTGTTGTTTCCAACCACGGAGATCAATGCGGATCCGGAACGAAGTTCATCCCCACGAATCTCCTGGCGAAGTCATCCGGATCAATTACCTCTCCATGCTGCCGTGCGCGTTCCTCGTTCTTCTTCCAGATCATGATGATTTCTGCGGCGGGATCGGTGTCCCACTGCATTGCGGCCCGGAGCACCTCCTGCCAGCTTCCCTCTGCGTGGAATAGAGTTCGCAGCTTCGGACAAGCCACTTCCAGCTTCGCTTCGTCCTCAGCACCGAGGCGCCCGATAGCCCAAAGGACATAGCGCTCCAACAACCAGATCAGGATTTGGCGTGAGGCGTCCACTACAGGGTTCCTCTTGGTTGGTCAGGTGGTGCTCCGTACCGGGCCAGGGGAGCATCAGGAGTTCAAGCGAAGGAGCAGACCCGCATCCACGAGGCAACGGGCCACCCTCTCAGCCCCATAGACCGCGGCGCAGCTCCTCGAACGAGAGAACCTCGCGCCCTGCCTGCAGGTCGTAAATGCGCATCCCCCTTCGAGTCAGCGCGCCGAGTATCACGACCAACTCTGCCCATACATCCTCGGAAGCGGCACGAAGAGGCACAGAGATCCCGATGGCGTCACTCTCGCCCGCCTCGGCGGGGACAGGGAACAATTCAACAAGCCTTCTTGCGCTTGCGAGTTCGGAATGGAGGTCCTGCCACTCGGCCTGCACCTGAGCCTCAGCGATGAGATTGAAAGACACCTACGACCTCTCCGACGCAAAGGTGACGCCCACCACGCAAGGCGCGAGAGCGGACTTGATGCTCTCGCGGGCAGTACTCGCAAGCACCTGCCCTCGGTCATCGAACCGGACGGCATGCCTCGTGCCCTCGGGCAACTGGCGCCTGAACCACCGGACCCGCCCGATTGCAAAGCGGATGCTCTTGCGCACGGATTCTTCGCTCGTGAGGTCATGACTGAAGACGTGCACGGCAAGCTCGCGCTCCGAGCTGTACAGCTCAACGGTAGCGGGCCCCCACTCCATCGCCAGCGGGTCAACGTTCATTGGGCACCCCGGCCGTCGACTCTGATGACGATGTCATCCGCACGGATTCCTCCCAGTCTTCCTCTCGCTGCGGGTCTTCAAGGCCTTGAGTCGCTCCAGCTCGAGGTAATTCTGAGTTCACCTCTAGACTTAGCGCTCTGGTAGCTCTCCCGTTCGCTTCGCCGCCCGCTTAAAGAGCGCATCCAAGTTCACCTGATTCACCGATTCGCTCCATTCCAGGAGATGAATCTGGCATCTCCGTCGAACCTCAACTGGGTACTCATCAATGCGTTCTGACTGCTTCAACTTGGCAAACTGGCGAGCCACCACCAAGCACCTCTCACAAAACAAATACCCCTCCCCATAATCATCAAAAACATAATCCAACACACACACACACACACACCCCAACTCCAGCCCCGAGCAAACATGCAAACAGCAATACGAGGCTGACTGCAACCCATGGACACCACACTCAATCACAAGTCACCTTGAACCTGGCTTCCCCGCCGAAGGAAACAACCCATAAACATAACCCTGCCATTCCGAACGATTCTTCGGCACCCAGCCCCCGCCGGCTGCCCGGAGGCAGCTCCGGCGTTCTGTCCGCCACCTGCTCGACAACATTGCGGACCAGCCGCGCACGCCCCAGAGGTGTCACGTACGAGAGGAAGACACCCACCTGCGCGTTTCCGCCTTGCCCGCCGTGCCCGTGTACTGGCGCGCAACGCCCGCGGACTTCTCTCCCTTCTTCAGGAAGCCCGTCTCATCCACCGCGAGAATGCCGCCTTCGCCCAATGCCCTGCGTGCGTACTCCAGCACTTCGTCGCGCAGCGCATCTTCGTCCCACTTCGCACGAAGCAGCAGCAGGTCATAGGGCGCTCGATGCCTCGCATCCTCCGAAAGGCCCCACACATTCTTGCGCCGTGCCCGCCCCAGCAGGGCCTTTACGTACTCAACGGCGGGTGCATGAGCCGCGCGCCTGCGGAAGTGCGGCTGCCGCTAGGCGCCTGCCTTCTCCAGCTCCGTCACGAGACGGCCAACAAGCCGGACTTCCGGTGCCTGCGCTGCTGTGTCCGATGGTTGCTGCATGGGAAGCCTCGCTCCTCCCCCTCCTGTTTCTTCAACAGGAGGAGGACTACGGAGCCTTCCGGACTACAGATGTAAGAATAAGCACCGGCCGCTACGTTTCCTGCTCCAGTGACGCATTCACATCGATGGCCTCAATCAGGCCCGTATTCGAGAAGAATCTCAGTGCATCCTGAGCCGCAATAGATACCAGGGTGGCGTCCCGAGCCAGGCCCGAAGAACTCAAGCCGTCGCTGACACACACTACAAAACACGGGCTCACCGCGCTCAATGGCCGCCATGATCCGCTGCTGTTCCTCAAACGCCCTCAGTGCCCGCTCTCGTTTGTCGTCGCTCACTTAGTAGTTTCCCTCTTCTGGACGATTGACCCTCCAAGGAAGCTCAGCGTAGTCCCTCCGCACTCTTCGTATGATTTCGCGGATCTTACCGAACGTCGCGATCTCAGTGTGCTTGAGTGCCCGGATGTTCGCAATCACTTCGGCACGCTGTGACCTCATAATTCCCGCAGCATGTGTCACCTCATGAATCACCGTTGCCGCAGATCTTTCCACGGACTGTGTTCGCAGAACATTCACCGTCGCAAGGTTCATGCTTGGCCAGTACGTACCATAGAGGCGCATTCCTTCTCTCCCAAGCATAGGCGTTTGGTTATTCAGCAAGACCTGCACGTCAAGATCTTCAATCAGACCAAGCGTCTCCCTGCCAATTTCTGATGACCGAAGCTCCCGGTACAGGTTGAGGGGACGGATAGCTTGGCCAGGCACCGCATCCGCGCCTTGCTGGAAAATTTGGCTCGGCGATCGTGACTCGATCACTTCTGCTGCATTTGCGAAAGGCCGTAGGCTTGGAACGGCAACCACACTGCCCTCTATAGCTTCGAAAACAACGCCCTCAGCAGGCTGAGCTGATTGACCAAACGGATTGGCGGCAGCCCCCAACTCACCCAGCTCCCACTTAGGCAGTCTACTCGCAACGGAATTCAGGACTCGTCCACCCAAGGCCGAGGCTCGCTCTATTGCTGCCGTGCCTCCGGGTACCTTGCTGGTGACCCATGCAGCACCGGCGCCTACCACGGGCAGCGCCTTTCCGAGGCCGTAGCCAAGAACTGCCCCCTTGGTTCCTTCAATTACCTGGTCATCCGCATGCTGCTGCCAGCTCTTTGCCGAGCCATCAAACGTCAGAGCGTCGAATCCCGCGTTCCCAAGAGCCCCACCGACAAAGTACGCCGTTCCACCTGAAAGCACCGTGGCGTCGATGCTCAGACCCAGTTCGACCCCCCCAATGGTGTTCTGCGCCACGATGGAAGCGTAGTCGCCAAGACTCCTGCGCTGCCCCCAGAGCAGGTCGTTGCCTCCCGCTCCAATGGCCTGACCCACGCCCCACGCGAATCCCAGCGCTGTGCCAACTGCTGTAGCCGAATGGCCGTCGTCATCGCGGTAGCTGAGTGGATTTCCGTGCGCATACGCATACCGGTGCAGACTCGGCGCATCGTCCAACTGTCCTTCGTACGAGTCCCGCGAGATGAACCGCCCCAGCTCACTGTCGTAGTACCGGGCCCGGGCATACGTGAGCCCCGTCTCCACGTCGTATTGATGCCCCGTGTAGCCCAGCTTGAACTCACCGGCCGTGGGCGCGGATCCACCGCGGAGGGTGCCCCACGCGTCGTACTGACGGGCCGCTGTGACGTCGCCGCTCGTCGATAGCGCGTCCGTCACGCTTCCCAGCGCATCCGTTCCCAGGAAGTTCGTCGCAGCGGAAGCCACCTCGCTGACAGCCAGCGGGCCCCCGCCGTAGTGGTAGCGCCGCTTCGACGGGTGCGTGGACAGAGCTCCATCCAACTCCTGCAGGATGAAGCCATCATCAAGCACATACGCGACGTCCTCAGACGCCGTGTGCCTTTGCGTCCGCTGGAGGCTGTTGTCGTAATCGTACCGTCCCACCTCCTGCCCGTTGTCATAAACGGCGGTGAGAGTGTTGCGGATGTCCCAGGCGAAGGTGCGGGTGCTGGCCTGCGTTACCTTCTCCACCAGGTTGCCCGCGAGGTCGTAGTTCAGCACCGTGTTCCGCGTGGCGTCCTTCGCGTCCTCCAACCCACGCAGCCAGTTCACCCGATTGAAAGTCGCGGTGACGTCGCGCGTGATCCATTGGGGCCGCACATTGTCGTAGTCATCGGGACCGAGCCCCGTTGCAATAAATCTAAACGAACCCCGGCGCTCGCCCGTGCGATTACCCACGGCGTCCAGCCGATACAACGCGGCTTGTCCGTCAGGCAAGACCACTCCTGTGAGCCGGTTCAAAGCATCGTAGCCGTACACGCTCCACCCTATGGCGCCCAGCACCTGCGTCGAGGAGGACGTGCGCGTCTCCGACTGCCGAAATCGATTCCCGTTGGCGTCATAGGTGTATGTAAACCGGCTGACCACCGGTCCACTCGCCTCACACGTATCGCTGACCGTGCCCCGGGCAGTGACCTGCTCAACCAACCGCCCGGCCGCGTCATAGCAGCGCCCTTCCGACAAGCCGTTGGGCCACACCACGCCCTTGAGCAAGGAGTCCGGCCAGTACCGGTACTCCACGACGCCGACCGGAAGTGTCGCTTGCTTCAGGCGCCCCAAGGCATCGTACGCATACCCCGTTGCCACTCCGTCCGAGTCCGTCACGCTCGTACGGTGCCCCATGTCGTCGTACTCGAAGGAGAGCTGCTTTCCGTCCTGCTCCCGCAGCCGCGTCTTCACGCGATCGAGCGCGTCATACGTGTACGTCGTCGCCTCCTCCACCACGCCGCCGAGCGTCTGCTTGAGCAGGGTCGCACGCTCCAGGTTCCCGTTGCCGTCATACGCGAAGCCCTCAGCGTCCACCGATGGCAGCTCTCGCGGCTGCGCATGCTGCGAATAGGTGCGTACCGCCAGCCGATCGAGAAGCCCATACCCAGGCACCGTCACCTGACCCTTCGGGTCGGTCATGGAGTCCGGATTCCCGTTCGCGTCATATAGGTGGCGCCACGTCAGCGTGCCCACGCTGCCCGACGGCGTCGCGCCTACTTCGAACAACGGCACCTGGCTCCGCTGGGCCGCCGTCAACCGCGCATGCGCGTCCAGGTGCTGATGCTCGGCCGTGCGCAGGTTGCGCGCATCGTACTCATAGGTTGTGAGGTTCCCGTTCGCGTCCTGCTTCGCCACCAGGTTGCGGTTCGCGTCGTAGACATAGGACGTGAGTCCACCGGCGGCATCCGTGACTGACAGCAGCTTGCTCTGCTCGTCATAGGCGTACCACGTCACGTACGTGCCCGTGCAGCTCTCCTCCTCCACCTGCGCCAGCGTCAGCCCGACCGCACCACCATGTGAAAGCGAGGGAGCGCCGAGCGGCTGCTTCATGCACACACGGTTGCCCGCGGCGTCATGGGCCCACGCCGTGACCTGCCCGAGCGCATTCTCCTCGCGCACGCGCCGTCCCAGGTCGTCGTAGGTGTAGCGAGCATCGAAGAGAACGCCCGTGGTGCGGGGTCCCTTCTCCTGCGTCAGCTGACCGGCAGCGTCGTACTGGAACGCAGTCGTCGCCGCTTCCGCCGTTCCGGCGCCCTGGGTCTCCTCCACCAGACGCGCCGCGCCATCGTAGAGCCGGGTGGTCACGTAGCCATTCGCGTCCACCGCCCGCACCGCCTGCCCCGCGGCGTCATAGGTCCAGGATTCCTCCGCCACGTCCTGGCCCTGCCCCCGCGAGGAGTGCACCTTGCGCTCCAGGCCATCCTCCCGGTGCACCGTGGGCACCTGACGCCGGTCCCAGTGTGTCCGCTCGCGGGTCGCATCTTCGTACTGCCAGCTCTGACCGTAGGCCGCCGGGCCGCTCGCCGATGCGGCGTCGGACTGGCTCAGCACCCGGCCCACGGCGTCGTAGGCGAAGCGGGTGAGGTGCCCCTTCGCGTTCTTCTCCTCGCGCTTGTAGAGAGCATCGAACCAGGTGTCCGAGGCATATCCCGCCGCGTCCGTGCGGCGGACGACACGCCGGAGTCCGTCGCGGAACATCACAGTGGGCTGCCCCCGCGCGTCCCGCACCTCCTCGCGCGTCAGCGCCTCCGTGTCCGGGGCATCCACATACGTGCGCTCGCTCACCGTCAGGGCCTGTCCCCCCTGGGACAGGCTCTCCATCAGGGTCTCCCTTCGCGGCCGCCCCAACGCGTCGTAGGTGAAGCGCCGCTCCACGCCACGCCCATCGGTGGAGTGGATGACGTGGCCTTCCCCGTCGTGCTTCTGGCTCTCGGAGACGCCCATGGGCCGGTACACTTCCAACAGGCGGCCCAGCGCGTCGTGTACCGTTTCCGTCCGCCGGCTCAGCGCATCCACTCCGGCGGACTCATGGCCGTACCGGTCGTACTCCACGGTGTGGATCAGGTTGAGCGCGGGCCCCACCCTCGGGTCGTCCGGCTGGCGCGGCAGCGGTCCATTCGCGGCGTCCCCCACCACCTTGAAGACGCGTCCCAGCCCGTCCAGGTGCCGGGCCTGGACGAAGCCCCGTGCATCACGCGTCCACTCGACATGCGCCGCGTCGTCATGGACGGTCTGCGTCGTGTAGACAGTCTCTCCTGAATCTGTCGCCACCCGCTCCGTCACGGACAGCACTCGGCTCAAGCCGTCATACGCCGTGATGCGCATCCGCTGCTGGACGCCTCCCGCATCCCAGCGCGCTTCCGTCACGTTGCCCCGTCCGTCATAGACGCGCCGCTCTACCCTCCCCACGGCGTCCGTCTGGACCGTGGCGCGCCCCAGCAGGTCGTACTCCACCGTCCCAGCGTGGCCGTTCCCATCCTCCTGGCGCACCCGGTGACCCGTCAGGTCATAGGCAAACGTCTGCGTGTAGCGAACGGAAGACGCCTCATGACTCGCCCCCTGCACTTCAGGGCTCTGCTCCTCGACGACACGGTAGAGCGAGTCCAGCCGGTAGCTCCGGTCGAAGCCATGCATGTCCTCGTCCGCCACCTTGTTGCCCACGGCATCGTAGGTGACATGGGAAAGCGTGTAGCTCTTGCTGACCTCATCGCTGCTTCCACCCTGGGACGTGAACCGGGGCCCGTCCGCAACGGCCACCTGCACCTCCACCGGACGATCCGCGAAGTCGTACACCGTGGTCGTGCGGACACCGCGCCGGTCCACGACAGACGTGCGGTTGCCCGCGTCGTCATAGCCATAGCGGGTCTCCAACGAGGCGGAGAGACCGCCACCGGACTCCACTGTTCGCGTCCGCCGTCCAGCGGCGTCCAGCCAATGCTCTCGGACGAAGTCCGCTCCCAGGGTCTCGTAGTGAGGCTGGCCGCCCGGGTAATACAGCGCGGTGCGCACCTGTCCCTCACCGTGAGGATTCACCCACTCCTCGCGCTTCACCCGATCCAGTCCGTCCCACGCCTGGATCCGATGGCGGCCCAGGCCATCCTGCTCGTCCTCCAATCGTCCGCGAGCGTCGTAGACGGTCTGCACCGTCACCGTGGACGTGCCGTTCACCTGGAGCGTCTTGGTCCGCAGCTGACCGTAGACGTCGTACGCCGTGGCCTTCTCCCGGTGCCCGTCCGCCCCCACGCTCTCCACCCAGTCGCCGGTAACTGCCATTGGCGGACAGGCCGCGCCTTCAACGCCGCAGTAGCGCCAGTTCAGCACGACGTCCTGGGGAGACTCCTGCAACGAGGTCACGGCCTCCTCGCAGGTCGCGGCGGAGGTCAGCACGGCGCGCGGCACCCGGTTCACGTACCGCCGGGTCTCCAGCAGGCGCCCCGTCCCCCAAGGCAGCACGTCCTCGGGCGCATCCCCGGAGGAGTCCACCCGGGACACGGTGGCGTAGCCTTCCGCGTCCACATGGCAGACCTGCGCGTTGAAGCCCGCCTCGTAGCCCCACTTCTCCACCACCTCCGCGACAGGCTGCCCCTGCGCGTCGAGCACGGGCAGCGTGGCCGCCACGGTCCCCATGGCCGGCAGCGCCGTTCCCTCGATGCGGCGCTCCACCAGGTTGCCTCGCGTGTCGTAGGCGAGGTGCGTGACACGCCCGCGCGCGTCCATCTCCGTCTCGCGCACCCGGTGGACCGAATCCCATAGCGCCTCGGTCCGCGCCACCACGCCCTCCGACAGGGGCTTCTCCGTTTCCACCACGGCCCCGGTGGCCATCATCCAGTAGAGGGACTCGGGAACTTCGGTCCGAGGGCCCTTCACCGCCGTGCGATACGTGGTGAGGGACTGCCCCAGCAGGGTTCGCGATTCCGGCGCGATGGAATAGGTGAAGGTGGTGGTGGCCTCCCGCAGCGGCGTGGTTTCCAGCACCTCCACCACCTGTTTCACCCGCGCGTCCTTGTCCATCAGCAGCAGGAAGGCGTCCTCTCCAGGCATTGACTCCGTGCTGCCGTAGTAGCTGTAGCGGATCACCTCACCGCTGGGCCCCGTGTATCGGGCCAGCCGCGTCCGCCCCGCCTCCGAGGCCCCCTCCGCGTAGGCATAGGACTCCGTCCGCAGGGGGTTTCCGCTCCCGCACGCACCGTCATAGCGAGACACGGAAGCCAGGCGCTGCTGGCTGTCGTAGCCGTACTGCACGCAGACGTTGAGGAAGGTCGTGGACGTCGCATCCGCCGAGGCGGCGTGGCGCAGCTCCACCGTGCTCAGTCGCAGGTGGCCCGCCTCGCGCGAGTAGCCCAGCGCCAGGAGCCGTCCGCTCGCCTCGTCGAACACCCGCGTCAGCGCCCCGTCTACCGAGGCATCACCGTAGTTCATCAGCACCCGGTGTCCCGTGGGCGCCACAACCGAGGTGAGGCGGTACTTCACGGGGAAGCTCGCGCTGTCGAGCCGGCCGTGGCGGTACTCCGTCCCATCTTTCGCGCGGAAGACGTACTCCCGCGCGGCCCCCACGCCCTCCACTCGCAGCGTGCCGTGGTAGCCGCGTTGGGCCACGCATCCCGTGCCATCCCCCGTGCAGGTGAACACCTGCCCGCCGCCCTCGCCGCTGGTGACCGCGTAGCGGAACCCTCCCCCCAACAGCGGCTGCACAGCGCCTTCGTATGCGTGCGTCCAGCCCAGGCCCAGCGAGCCCTCCACGGAGTCGCCGCTGGCGTAGGCACGCTGCCATGAGAGTGCCAGGCCCCGGCTGGGGGCCTCCACGTCCACCGCCTGCTTCACCAGGTGGCCGTCCACCACGCTGACCCCCTTCACGAAGGTGTGGCCCACGGGCAGCTTGCCCACCGTCCCCACCGTGGTCGTGAGAGGGGCCTCCCTGTTCAGGGATGCCTGATTGGGATTGTCCGGAATGAGCGTGACCCGGACCGTCTCCTGTCCCACCGCCCCGGGCGGGACCTCCATCACCGCGAAGCCCTCCTGCCCCAGCACGATGGCGGCGCCCCCCAGCGAAGAAACCTGGGTGATGCCCGTGGCGTTCGCCATCACCTGCGCGCTCGCCACCTCCGTCTCTCCGCGGCGAACCACCAGCCGTCCGTTCGCGAAGGCCTTCATGCCGAGCGGAGCGCCGTAGGCAATGGGCGGCTGCGCGTCGTCCGGCGGCGGTTCGCCGGGCGCCGGCTTCCACGCGGACACGAAGTCCCACACCGGCAGCACCCAACGCGCCCGCAGCGGGAGCCCCGCCACGAACAGGCCCGGCTCCGGGGAACGGACGTCCACGTCCTCGGTGGCCTGCAACACCTTCACAAAGGAAGTCGCGGAGTAATCCTTCGCATACAGCTCGAAGCGGACCCTTCCCCCCTGCGTTCCCGCCGCCAGCGACAGGATATTCTGAACGTTGGAGGACGCCGGCAGCACGATGTCTCCATCCGAGTCCCGTTGCTGACTGGCGCCCAGGACCAGGACATCGTCTCCAGGCACGTTGGGCTCGAGCGTCACCCGGACATACAGATTGTCAGAGCTCTGGTTGACGACGAAGTACCCGAGTCCCGAGTCAGACGTCGACGCCTGACCTCCAGCCACGACCACCGATCCATCCTGCAATCGACGACGGGCCTGCAAGGTCGGAACGGTCGAGGTCTGCCGGGCGTAGAGTTGCTGCCCGCAACACACCTCCACGAGCTGTCCGTTCGCGTTGCGCTCGGACACCGCCGCGACGAAGATCACCCACTGCGGCCCATTCTCCACCAGGTACCTCGGCCGGAATGCCACCGAGTCCTCATCGTCCAGGGGTTCAGGGCCCGTCGCGACCGGAGTCGCCACGAAGAGATCCAGGATGGTGTCGTCTTCCGCGACCGTATAGGCACCTACCGCCACGCCCTCGAGCCCGGCCTCGTCGCCACGAACCGGCACCCAGCCAGGGGCCCCCACCGGCCAGCGAAGAATCTGCGCGACCAGCACCTCGGGACCGGCCGTCTGGTAGACGCCGTTGAAGTCACCGTTGTACGTCGCGCGCAAGGTGTATCGAGCCGTGGGGACGGTGGCGTAGACGCCGAACGTACGCGAAAGGCCTCCCACGGAGGCTGTCACGGCGTAGTACCCTGCGGTCATGCCTGGGATGTAACCCGCGCTCAGCCATCCATCGACATCCGAGCACTCCTGCATCGTCAGCAACTGCATGGGATTGCTGGGATCCAGGGCCTGAGGAGTCACCGAATCCTGATGCCGGAAGAATCGCCCGGTCGCAGGGGACTGGGTCCACGTCACCTGCTGATTGGCCAGTGCATTTCCATAGCGATCCAGAACCTTCCCCGAGAAGGGGGCGATCATCTGCAATCCCACTTCGGTCGAGGGCGGAACGGCAAACGCTTGAATCTGGTACGGCGCGTCCGGCAACCCCACCTCGACAAATGGCGCATCCAGCACGAAGGTCTGGGTGCCGTTGGAGGTCTCCGCCGTCACGGCGTTGTAGCCCAGCCGCTGGGGGAAATGCGTTCCCTGCCGCAAGAAAGACAAGCGGGAGATGTTCGTGTCAGGCAGCACCTGGACCGCGGCCAGACCATTCTCATCCGTAGTCGCCTGCATTTGGGCCTGGGCTTGTCCCGTGCCACCGACGGGCCGGAACCCGGGTTGGGAGCCGCTCGCGCGCGTGAAGGTCACGACCGCCCCGAGCACGGGTTCCCCGTTGGCGGTCGTCACTCGTACGGCCACAGGTTGGGGAAGGGGCTGCCCGACCACACCTTCTTGCAGGTCAGTCATCACCACCTTTTCGATGCGGGCAACCTGCGTCACGTCCTCCACGGCGAGGCCCGCATCCAGGAGGGAATTCCTCTCTCGCAGACGCGCGACTCCGTCCTGAGGGAACTGTCCGAAGGCCATCTCCCATGCCCGGGAAAAGCCACCCTCCATCAGCGCTTCGAGCGACTCCACCTGCTGATCGAGTTCCAGCAGCATCGACTGCTTGCGCGCACGGGCCGATTCATCCGCGAACTCGACCTTCTTCAGTTGCCTTCTGGCTTGCAGCAATTCATCCCTGGAGCGCCCAAGGGCCGCCTTCTCGGCCTCACCCACCGCTGTGGAACGCCAGAATCGCCTCCACCACGCAGGCCTGGGACCGAGTTCGGCACGTGCTTTCAACAGGGATTGCGCCAGGTGCTCCTGCGGGGTGTCCCGCTTCGCCTCCCATGCAAGCCGGGCAGCCTCGAAGGCTCGTGTCTGGTCGTTGGCCACAACGGTGGCACGCGACTGCAACTTCCTGGGGGCCTCCCGCACCGCAGCGTCTTCATGAAGTGCGAGTCGGCTTTGCCATCCCATGGCGTCGCCTTCCGCTCTCGACACCCACGCCACCCCCAACACCAGCAACACGACAACCCATCGGCCCGCTTGCATCAAACGCTCCCTCATGCGCCTTGACTCAAGGCACCTGTATGGATTTCCGCGCCCTTCACTGCAACCTCCTTGCCTGCGTTGGATAGCGGGGCGCCGTCTTCGAGGAGTCCGAGAATCCGGACCCTCTGTCCACCACGTGGGATGGACCCCTCTATCCTTCCCGCCGCGGAACAGGCTCTACTGAGAGGCGCTTTGCATTTCTCTCAGGGGGACAGAATGCATTGTCGTTGGCTCATCGTCGCAGTGCTCCTGCTGTCTGTCGGATGTGCCCACTCGAAGCGTGGCCCCGAAGCGGAGCTGCCGAAGTACGAGCACGTCTTCCAGAAGCCGCTGGCGGAGGCGCTCGCCGCCACGCGCCAGCTGCTGGAGGAGCAGGGCTACACGTTCGAGGAAACGGAGGACCCCAACCAGCTCGTCACCACCTGGTCCGAACCCGACCGGGCCGGCTCGCGCAACACCACGTACACGCGCTACCTGGTGACTGGCATCGCCGTGGCCCCACGCCAGTCCGTCGTGCGCATCTTCCGCATGACGCAGCAGACGACCGGCAACGACGTCGAGTGGAAGAAGCTGTGGTGGAAGACGTACCTGGAACGCTGGGAGCAAGAGGCCAATCCCTTCGTGAAGGAGGCGGACTTCAACCAGGACGACGCGATGACCAAGCGGCTGTCCATGTTGCGCGGCGCCCAGCACGGCACCCGAGACCTGGACCTGGAGCAGGCCCTCACCCTTCGGCTGGAGTCCGCGCCCTCCGTCGAAGTCCTCGCCGGCAACGCAGCGGAGGAGAAGCGCCCGGACCCGGTCCGCGCACCGGAGTTCTATCTGGAGCGCTGGAAGGACGAGGCCGTCGCGGAAGGACCGTGCACCACGTCCGTGCGCGGCCTGCCGGAGCTGCTGCACCCGGGCCTCACGCTGCTCATCGGCGAGCAGCTGGGTTCCTACCAGGTGCCGGACGTGGTGGGCCACGTGGTGTGCCAGGCGGCGCAGACCGGGCTCGCCGTGGTGCTGGGCCTGTCGCTTCCCGAAACGGAGCAGGCGCGCGTGGACAAGTACCTGTCCAGCCCCGGCGCCCCGGCGGACCAGGACGCGCTGCTGGAAGGCCGCTTCTGGACTCGCACGTACCAGGACGGCCGCAGCAGCCGCGCCGTGATGGACCTCATCGACCGCATGCGGGCCCTGCGCGCGGCGGGCCTGCGCGTGACGCTGGTGGCCTACGACACGGACGTACTCAACGGCAGCGAGCGCGACGCCGCCCAGGCCCAGGTCTGGATGAAGCGCCGCGCCGCGAAGCCTGACGAGATCCAGGTGGTGCTCGCCGGCAACACGCACACGCAAGTGGAGAAGGGCACGCAGTGGGACCCGGCCTTCACGCCCATGGCGCACCTGATGAAGGCGGACCGCTCACTCGTCGTGCTGGACATGAGCTACGCGCAGGGCACGCGCTGGGGCTGCGACCTGGACCGCGACAGCAAGCTGGTCTGCGGCATCGTGGGCGCCACGCCCGCTCCGGCGGTGGCCGCCCGCCCCGGTCTGAGCCCCTACATCCAGCTGCGTGAGACCGCGCCCAACGAGCCCTTCCAGGGCCTGCTGTACGTGGGGCGGCTCACGGCCTCCCTGCCGGCCATCCTCGGACCACAAGCGGCGCCGCCCACCGACCCCGCCCAGGCCCCCCGGATGCCCGGCCGTGACATCCCTCTCCCGGGCGTCTTCTAGCGGCCTCCCTGGAAGATTGACGACCGTTAACGTCAGGGTTGATCATTCACCCTGACGTTAACGGAATCCGTCCGCCCGGAGTCACCGCCATGAAGCCCATCCCCCAGGACTGGCCGCGCATCTCCTCCAGCCTCTTCTACGTGGACGCTCCCGCCGCCATCGACTGGCTGGAGCGCGCGTTCGGCTTCCAGACGCGCCTCAAGGTGGAGGGCGCGGACAACACCATCGTGCACGCGGAGCTGGCCTACGGCGACGGCGTCATCATGGTGAACTCCTCCGGGCGCCACGGCCTCCACCAGAGCCCGCGGCTGCACGGGGGCGTCAACACCCAGACGCTCACGGTCTACGTGGACGACGTGGACGCCCACTGCGCCCAGGCGCGCGCGGCCGGCGCCGACATCATCCAGGAGCCCGAGACCAAGAACTACGGCGACGACTGGGGCACCAACCGCACCTACGGCGCCCAGGACGTCGAAGGCCACCGCTGGTGGTTCACCCAGCGCGTCTTCACGCCGAAGTAGGCTCCCGTCATGGCCACCCCGTCCGCGCTCGACCGCACCCTGGCCGCCCTCGCCGACCCCACGCGCCGGGGCGTCGTGGACCGGCTGCGCCGCCGGCCCCACCCCGCCGGAGAGCTGGCCGCCGCATTCGACATGAGCCCCCCGGCCATGTCCCGCCACCTTCGCGTGCTGCGCCAGACGGGGCTCGTGGAGGAGCGCATCGGCGCGGACGATGCGCGCGTGCGCGTCTACTCGCTGCGCCCGGAGCCCTTCGCCGCCCTGCGCGGCTGGCTCGACGAGGTGGAGTCCTTCTGGGGAGACCCACCGGGTGCATTCAAGGCCCACGCCGAACGCACCCGAGGCACGAAGCCTTCCGGGAGCCGCAAGTCATGACGGCCCCTGCCCGCTGACTACTTGCAGGGGCCGCAGTCCGAGCAGCTGTCGGCCGTGTTGCCGGTGCCGCACTTCTCCGTCAGCTGACACACGCCGTCGCCGCAGCGGTAGATGTCCTGGGGCAGCATGCGCGTGGTGATGGGCCGGTAGTTCACCCCGTTGTACGTGCAGCGCGTGTAGTACGTCCGCGTGGCGTCCAGCGTGCAGTAGTAGCGGCACGCGCCCACGTGCTGCATGGGCGTGCACGCCGTCGTCTCACTCCAGGACGACAGGCCACAGGTGCGCACCGTGCTCTCGTCGTAGTCCAGGTACGCGCCGTCATTCGCCGCGAACACGCCCTCGCCCGTGAAGAGGTTGCCGAAGAAGCACGCCTCCTTCTCGCTATAGGTGCTCAGCTCGTCCTGGGTGTACGGCACCGCCCCGCCCACCGCGTCGCGCCCCAGCACGGAGATGTTCACGTGCACGCCGTACTTGTTCGCGTGCGCCGCCAGACACGCGCTCACCACCTGCTGCTCCGCCACCGACATCGGCTGCCCCGCGGACCAGTCCGGCGCCAATCCCAGACCCCCGCCCCAGGTGTAGGGCTTGCCCGTGGACGGAGCGTGGTACCTCAGCGTCGTCCCCGCCGCCATCGAGCACTTCACCACGTAGCCCATCACCATGTCCGACAAGGCAGCGTCCTGCTGGAACCAGGTCCGGAACGCGTTCGTGGCCAGGCCATTCACCGTCAGGCCATTCACTGTCAGCCCATTCACCGTCAGGCCATTCACTGTCAGGCCATTCACCGTCAGGCCATTCACCGTCAGGCCATTGGTGGAGGCCAGCGCTTCCGAGGACTGGCCCACCGCCTCCGTGGCTTCGTCGATGGGAGCACCGCAGCCCACCAGGACCGCGGCCAGACAGAGCGCCGTCCAGGGGGAGGAACGGAGCAGGGAGCTGCGAGGGGGATTGAGATGCATGGGGACTGCCTCCGCGTGAGGGCCTCACGAGCCGTGCGGCCTGATCAACCGGTAAACGCACTCCGATGAAGCGCGCAGCATCCCTGCCCTCCCGGCCCATCCCCTTCGGTCCTTCGCACAACACGCGCGGCGTGCGGCGGCGGACGCTCCCTCCCTCAGCGCATGGCGGCGAACGCTCACCCCTTCCAAAAGATCAGGCAGTCCGCGTCCGGCTCCGGCCCGCCTTCGCCTTCGCCTTCGGGCGCGGCGGCCGCGGCAGCCGCACCGTGAACGTCGTGCCTTCCTTCTGCGTCGACGTCACCTCCACCGTCCCCCCGTGCGCCTGGACGATCTCCTTCACGATGAACAACCCCAATCCCAGTCCGCTGTTGCGCCTGCCTCCCTGCTCGCGCTCGCCTTCGCCCTGGCGGAACGGATCAAACAGCCGCTCGCGCAATTCCTCCGGGATGGGATTGCCGGGGTTCTGCACCTCCAGCACCTGGTGCTCGCCCTTCGCCCAGCAGCGCAGGAACACCGGCGCGTCCGGGCTGCCGTGCTCCAGCGCGTTGCCCACCAGGTTGGAGAGCACCTGCGCCAGCCGCTCCGAGTCCCACTCCCCTTCCGCCTTGCCGTCCACGTCCACCGCCACCGCGCGGTCCGGGTACGCCGCGGACAATTCGTCCACCACCTGCTGACACACCGCCCCCAGGTCCGTGGGGCCCTTGCGCAGCGGGATGCCGCCGGCCAGGCGAGCGCGCGTCAAATCCAGCAGGTCCGCGATCATGTTCCCCATGCGCGTCGCGGACGCTTCAATCCGCTGCGCATGCTGCCGGTGCTGCTCCGGCGTGCACTCCAGCGGCCCCCGGCGCTTCTGCGCCCGCGCGGACAGCACGATGGCGTTCAGCGGATTGCGCAGGTCATGCCCCAGGATGCCGATGAAGCGCTCACGGAAGCGCGCCTCCTCCACCATCGTCTCCATCTGGCGGGTGCGCTCGGTGACGTCCATCATCGAGCCAATCATCCGCACCGGGCGCCCCTCGTCGTCGCGCGCCAGCACGCCCCGGTCCAGGACATGCGCCCAGCTGCCGTCCGCGCGCTGGAAGCGGTACTCCTCGCTCCAGACGTCACCCGTGGACGCGACGAACTCCACCAGCCGGTCCACCACCCGGTCCCGGTCGTCGTCGTGCACACGCTCGCCCCACCAGCCCAGCTTGTGCTCCAGCACGGACGTGGCGTGGCCGAACGCATTGCCCGTGCCCGGGTCCCACCGCACGTGGTCCGTGGCGAAGTGCCAGTCCCACAGCACGTCATGCGTGGCGCGCGTGGCCAGCCGGTAGCGCTCCTCCGCCTCGCGCAGCGCGCTCACCGTCTGCTCCGCCCGGGCCAGCGCCGCCTCCACCTCCTGCCGCGCCGCCCGCTCCCGCTCCGCCTGATGCGCGTCCGCCGCCTGCCCCTCGTCGCGCGGCAGCAGCCACAGCGCCAATCCCTCTCCGTGCCGTACCACCACGTACCGCCGCCCCGCCGCGTCCCCGGGCAGGAGGCCCACATGCGGAACACCGCGCATCAGCACGCGCACGAGCGTCGCCACGTCGAACAGCGCGGCGCCCTCCCGCGTCCACAGGGACACGTGACGGCCCAGCTCCAGGGAGCGCACCCAGCCCTCCGCCGGCACGTTCATGGACGTCCACCGGAAATCGAGCGCTTCGCCCGTCTCCCCGTGCAGCGGCTCGAGGAGGATGCAGGGCGTCTCGCTGTCAGCGGACAGTTCCCATGCCGGAGCCATTCCCGGCCCCCAGGACAAACCCATCATCGTGCTCCCCCCGACGCTACAGGTCTGTTCCCCCACCCCTAACGTCGGTGCCGGGCAGGCTGGAAAAACCCGCGTCTCACGGAATACTGACACATCTGGCCACGAGTGGAGCAGCCCTGGAGGGCAGGGGGCGCGAAATTCGGTTCACCCCCGAGCAGTGGACCTGCCCTGGAGGGCAGGTCAGTACCGGCCCTTGACGCCGATGATGGGCAGGGCGATGGGCAGTCCCACCGCACTCTTGGTCAGGGGTTGCCGGCTGTAGCCGCCGCCCAGGTAGTCGAAGCCCAGCGTCTCCGTGTTGAGGGTGACGTTGAGCATGTCCAGGTAGGCCTCCAGGCTGAATGTTTCATAGGCCCAGGCCTTGGAGACGCGCAGGTCGAAGCGGAAGAAGGCCGGCAGCCGGTCCACCTGATCGCGATCCACCTGCACCCACGTGGGGCGGCCGTCGGTGTCCACGCCCTCGCGGTGCGTCTGGCTTCCCAGGGTGCCGTACTCCGGGCGTCCGCTGTTGAAGTGGAGCACGCCTCCCAGGGTGATGTTGTTGGAGAACTTGTGGCTGACCACCAGGTTCAGGATGTGTGTCTGGTCGAACGCGAAGGGCAGATCCGCGGTGTCCTCGGAGACGGCCCGACCTGACGAGTCATATCGATAGAAGGTGGTGCGCCGCGTGCTGCGCTGGAGGCTGTACGAAAGCCAGCCGAACCAGTTGTTCCCCAGCGGGTAGCGGATGAGCAACTCCAACCCATACGCCAGACCCTGGCTGGTGAAGTCCGGGAAGTCCCAGTCGTCCCGGCTGAGGGGCGGTCCATCCACGTTGATTTGCCGCGCGCGCACCCGGCGGAAGCCATCCTGGCGGACGCCCCCACCTCCGGGCGCGGGCGGCGGCCCGTCTGGCTCACCGCCGATGTCGTCCAGGTCGTCCGTCAGGCCCTCGTCGGAGAAGGGCGTGAGTTCAATGGTGCGCAGCATGGGGTTCACATAGACATCCAGCCCCACCTCCCACTTGTCGAAGGCCTTCCACTCCACGCCCGTGGAGAGCTGCACGCCCTCCTGGAGGCCCAACAACAGACTGCCCACGTCCACCACCGGCAGGCTGATGAGGGTGGTGGGCGGCTGGTGGAAGATGCCCGCGCCGCCCTTGAGCGTCACGGTGTCGGTGAGCTTGTGGCGCACGGTGAGGCGCGGCTCGAGGACCTTGTGGTCGAACCCGCCGGACAGGTGGTAGCTGTCCAGGCGCAGGCCGGGCACCACCGTCCATCTGTCATTGGGCGTCCACACGCCTTCCGCGTACGCGCCGGTGAAGGTGGCCAGCGCCACGGGCACGCGCACCGTGTCCTCCTCCACCTCCTGGCCGTTCTCCACCGAGAGCACGTCCACGATGGCGCGCTTGTGCTCCAGGTCCGCGCCCGCGCGCAGCAGGAGCCGCTCATCCAGCGGCACGCTGTAGCCCAGGCGCCCGGAGAAGTTGTCCTGGTCGATGTAGATTTCGTTCCCGTTGTCCGGCCCGCGCGACACGACGGCGAAGCGGTCCATGCCCCAGGTGCCGCCAAGCTCGAACTCCCCCTTGCCCAGCGGGTGGCGGCCGCGCAGGTCCACGCGGTGGAAGGCGACGGACTGGAGCGCCGTGTCGCCCTGGTCGTCCTGCGCCTCCGAGCCGAAGGTGTCCGACGAGCCAAAGGCAAACAACCGCAGCTTGCCCCGCCCCACGTCCTGCTCCACGCGGGCCTGGTAGTCCCAGAAGTCCAACACCACCTTGGGGTTGGTGCGCCCCGGCGGCGGCGGGTCCTGCAACTGATTGGCCGCGAGCGCGATGATCCACGGCGTATAGGAATAGCGGCCCGCGAGGCTGACGCTGGTGCCGGTGGACTTGAAGGGCGTCTCGATGAAGAAGCCCGCGTTGATGAAGTCCGCGTAGGCGCTGCCGTGCACGCGGTCGTCGCGAGGCCGGGTGAGGCGCCCGTCGATGGCGCCGCCCATCAGCCGGCCGTACTGCGGCGGCGGCGAGCCCGGATAGAAGTCGATGGCGTCCAGGAAGTCCGGGTGGATGACCGCGGGCCCCAGGAACAGGTGGAAGAGGATGGGGATGCGGATGCCATCCAGGAAGTAGCCCGTGGACGCGGGCTGGCTGCCGCGCACCACCGGGTACGCCACGCCGGACAGCATGCTGCCCACGCCCGGCAGCAGCATCACCACGCGGAAGGGGTCGCCCATGGTGCCGGGCACCTCCCGCAGCTCCGCGTCGTGCAGCGTGATGCGGCTCACCTCCGTGCGCTCACGGTCGCCGCGCACCACCGTCTCGTAGGGGTTCACCACGAGCGGCTCCAGGCCGTAGACGACCTCCAGCGACTCGCTGGCCTTCAGCGCCTCGCGGAACAGGCCGGGCTTGTGGCCGGGGGCGAACACGCGCACCGCCTGGCCGCCCGTGGGGAAGCGCGCCTCGAAGCGGCCGTTCTCGTCCGTCTGCACCGGCGAGTCCGGCGCCGCGTCCGACACCAGCGTCGCCCCAATCAACGGCCGGCGGTTGCCCTTCTGCCGCACCAGGCCCTTGAGGGTGATGGGACCTTGCGGCATCAGCGTGCCGCCGTCCGTGTCTGTCGCTACCGGGACGGGCGCCTCGAAGCGGTACTCGAAGGACAGGCGCACCGCGACGGGCTGGCCCTCCATCATCGCGGGAGAGAAGCGCAGGGAAGGCGCCGCGTGCAGCGCGGCCTCGTTGAGCAGCGGGTGCACGCCCTCCACCAGCGTGGCGGTGTCCACCTCGCCCGCCTCGTCCACCAGCAGCTCCAGCTTCACCGTGCCCGCCACGCCCTCGCCCACCAGCCGGGGCGGGTACGGCGCGGGCGAGTCCCCCACCAGCGCGGGCGGCACGAAGGCGGCCAGCGCGGGACCTCCGTCCGCACCCGCGGCGGCCTCGCCGGGCTCCACCACCCAGCCACCGTCCGGGGTGCGCTGGAGGTCCGCCTCCTCCGTGACAGGCAGGCCCGCGTCCAGGGTGTCGCCCAGGCGGGCACTGCCAGGGTCCGCGTCAGGGGATTGGGCCCGAGCCGGGAGCGCCAGCCATGACAGGCACAGGGAAAGCGCCAGCGCGGCGGCGTGCCAGGGCGTACTCCTCTTCGCGAAGGTCATGGTCGATGGCGTTCGTGCAAGGCAGGTCCCGGCCAGCATCCATGAGGCCAGGGGATGTCCGCCCTGACAAGCGTTGCTCCGTGACGCATGCCATCACCGCCCGACCAGGGCCGTGCGGGCGGCGCACCCTTTCCGCTGGAGGACACTTGCCCTCCGCGTCACGTCTCGCCGTGGATGCCGGCGTGGGTCCCCGGGACGGGGCGCCCCATTTCGGATCCATCCCCACCTTCCAGGAAGTCGCCCTTTCCCATTTCCCCGGACGCCATGCCCATGGTGGAACGCCCCAACCCTCCCAGAGCACTCTCCAACGACATGCACCAAGGCAGGGTTCGCGCGGCGCCCGGCGTCACGCGAGCCTGCTTATGATTCCCCCGCCGTCCCTGCGCTACCTTCCCCACGGACTGCTCGCGTCACTGCTGTTGGGCCTGATGTTGATGCCGCTGCTCTTCCCGCCGTCGCTGGCGCGCGCGGGCAATGAAGGACCGGACACGTTCATCGACGAAGGGCCTCCCGGGGCCACGCCCTCCAGGGAGGCCACCTTCGTCTTCACCGCCACCACGCTGAAGCCCGTGTTCTGGTGCTCGCTGGACGGCAGCCTCTACATCCCCTGCGAATCCCCGTGGCGCCTGAAGGACCTGCCCGTGGGCGAGCACACCCTGGACGTGTACGCGGTGGACGTGAACACCGCGCAGCGCGACCCCACCCCGTCCGGCTGGGTGTGGAGGGTGACGAAAGCCGACCCGCGCGCGGGCACGGCCCGCCCTCCCACGTCGGCTCCCTGAGAGGCCCCTTCAGCGGCGCGTGGGCAGGATGGCGCTGGCCACCAGGCTCATCAGCTTGAGCTGGGGGCGCGGCAGCCGGCGCACCGCGCGCAGCAGGCGGCGCATCTCCGGCAGGTCGTCCTTGTCCGTGGAGTCCTCCTCCCACAGCCCCGCGCCCGCCGCCGCCGCCAGGGCCAGTCCCAGGGACGCGTCCGCGGACAGCTGCAGCGCCAGGCACAGGCGGAACAGCGTGGGGACGCTGGGCATCATCTTGCCCCGCTCCAGCCGGCCGTAGACCTCCGACGCGATGCCGACGCGATCCGCCACGTCCGCCTGCGTGAGGCCAGCCCGCAGCCGCGCGGCCCGGGCCGCCGCCCCCACGCTGACCGCCAGCTTGCGCTCCAACTGCCGCCGCGACAGCGCCGCCGCCGACGCGGGCGCCGCACGGGGCTTCTTCCGGACGCGGCCGGATGCGAGAGGACCTCGGGGGTGGGTTTTCACCACATCAACCTTGCACGTGACGTCCGGTGGGGTGGCCGCAAGGCTCGCGACCCCTCCACCGCCGGAACGGTTCAGAGGTCGTTATAACCCGCCACGTCACCCGGGCCCATCCCTATATGGGAGGTAGTCCTGCATTCCCCCGTCCACGGGAAGCGCGTCGTTCACGGCTCCATTAGCCCACATGAAACGACATACGAACGCAGGAAGGACAGGGAGATTGTCCGGGTTCGGGGCCCCAGGTTGCGCCGGGGCTCAACCGTCCGTCGTGGCGACGCGTTCCCATCCGTCGGGGTAGTGCGTGACGAGCCCCAGGGCGTCGGTGTCCAGTTCGGCGACGAAGGAGCCTCCCGCGCTCTCGTAGCGGTAGCGGGTGGAGGACAGCCGCGTGTAGCGCTGCTCCAGCCGCTCCAGGGACAGGTCCGGCAGCCGCACCCACGCGGCCGTCACGTCCCGGTCCTGGCCCGGCTCCAGCCCCAGCCGGCGGATGGGCAGGGTGTTGGTGGCGGGGGTGACGCTCAGGTCCACGTCCACGCACCCGCGCAGCTCCGGCACCTCGCGCCCGTCGCGCCACCAGCGCTGGTGGTCATCCACCTGGAGCACCAGCGTGCGCCGCGTGCCGCCCTGGTGCACGGCCAGCCGCACCTCGCGCGTGTGCCAGTCCGGGTCGCATGCCACGGTGTAGCGCACGAGCAGCGGCAAGCCCTCGCCCACTCCCACCACGGTGCCGGTGAGGAGGGGCCCTTCGGCGGACTCCCACAGCTCGAAGTGCTCGGTGCCGGGGGACTCCAGGCGCCGCCAGGTCAGGGCCTGCAGGCAGCGGCCCTCGGGCGCTCCGCCGGGCCGGGCGGTGCGCGCCGTCATGGAACCGGCGGCCTCACGGCGCGCCCCGTCCGGCGTAGAGGCAGTCCAGGGCCTCGTCCAGCAGGCAGAGGGCGGCGTCGCTCCAGCCGCGCAGCCGCTGCTGGGGCGTGGGGCGGCCCACGTGGGGGATGAGCTGCGCGTCGGCGGCGTCCTCGATGAACTGGGCCTGCTGCTCCGGGTTGAGCTCCGCCCAGCGCCGGTGGCCCACGGCCTTGCGCCAGTCGTAGCCGTCCCCCAGGTACTGGGCGGCGAGCGCGCCGCTCAGGTAGCCCGTGCCGCCGTGCTGGTGCTGCCACACGTGCGTGAGCTCGTGCACCAGCAGCCGGAAGCCCACCGCGCCGTAGCCGGGCGGGATGAAGAGGACGTCCCCGTGAGCGAACGCGCGGCCCGGCAGGCCCAGCAGGCCCAGGGCGCCTTCCTTCACGCGCACGCAGCGGTAGTCCAGGCTGTCGCCGAAGATGGGACGCAGCCGCTCCACCTCCGCGTCCGTCAGCCGGCGGCCCACGGGCTCCAGGCCCGTCACCACCTGCACGGCGGACAGCACGCGCCCGCCCAGCATCAGCACCAGGTCCACCGGCACCTGCGCCACGCGGAACAGGCAGCGCTTGAGCTGCGGCAGCCCGTCGCGGGAGCGCCCCGTCGCGCAGCGGGCCATGCCGCTGGCGAAGAGCATCAGCGCCAGGTACGCGCTGCGCGCGGCGCCCGCGGACGCCCCGGCGATGCCGGTGAACAACCCGTGGCCCGCGTCCGCCACCCGCGCCGTCAACGGCGCCAGGCGGGGAGCGTCACGGCGGGAGTCACGGACAGCTTGCGGATTGAGCGAGGTGGGAGACCCCAAGGACCCTCTCCAGGAGCGAGCGCAGCTCACCGGCGCGCCAGGGCCGGCCGAGTGCGAAGTGGGTGTCACAGGCCGTCAGGAACGTGGCGCTCGCTTCAGGACGGAAACTGGAGGACAGGAGGATGCGCGGACCGTGGAAGCCCCGGTCCACCAGACGGCAGAGGAAGTCGCTCACGACGCGGCGATCCGCGTCCAGGTCCAGCACCAGCCCGTCCACCGCCACGCCCATGTCCAGCCGCCGGTCCGCCGACGTCGCCCCCAGCGCCGTCACGATCCGGCACCCCAACCCCACCTCGCGCGCCACCGCCAGCCGGACCTCGGGGGCCTCGGAGACCACCAGCAGCACCGGCGCCGCCGTCCCCGTCCGGGGCGAAGCGACCGGGACCCGGGCCCCGCGCCGCGCACCCGGGACCGCGGGCGCCGTGGGCCGGCTGAAAGCGAATTCCGGGACAAGGAGGGAAGACAGTGCGGTGGACACGTCCCGAACAATAAGCAGCAAGAACGGAAATATCAAGCTTGGCTTGAATCACCGGCAGAACGGGGAGCTCCTACCAGGGTGAGGGCTGCGATCTCCGGGGCGGGGCCCAGGCGCAAGGGGGGGCCCCAGTAGCCAGTGCCGCGGTGCGTATAGACCCGGGTCCCGGCGACAGTGGCCAGGCCCTGGACGACGGGCTGCTGGAGCTTCACGAAGAACATGAAGGGGAAGATCTGCCCGCCGTGGGTGTGGCCGGACAGCTGGAGGTCCACGCGCAGGCCCTGCAGGGACAGGGCGGTGCGGGGCTGGTGGGCCAGCAGCAGGCGGGGCACGTCCGGAGGGGCACCCGCGAGCGCGAGGTCGGGGCGGCTCTCCAGGGGCGGATCCATGTGGCCGGCGTCGTGGTCGGTGACGCCCGCGACGACGAGCTTCGCGCCGCCGCGCTCCACGACGCGGTGTTCGTTGGTGAGGACGGTGATGCCCAGCCGGGCGACCTCGGCCATCCAGGCGCGGGCGCCGTGGTAGAACTCGTGATTTCCGGTGACGTAGTAGACGCCCAGCGGGGCCTTGAGGGCCGCGAGCGGCGTCATCTGGCCGCGAAGCTCGTCCACGGAGCCGTCCACCAGGTCCCCGGTGATGGCGACGAGGTCCGGCTTCAGGGCGTTGACCTGCTCCACCACGCGCTGGAGCCACACGCCGTCCAGGGTGGGGCCCACGTGCACGTCGGACAGCTGCACGACGCGGATGCCTTCCAGGCCCGGGCCCAGGTCCTTCAGCGCCACGGTGGTGCGCTCCACGCGGGCCCTGCCGCGCGCGGTGACGAAGGCGAAGGCCACGGCGGGCACGACGGTGCCCAGCACGGCGGCCGCGCGGCCCCGGGCGAGCGCGTGCATGTCCGTGACGGTGCCGGACAGGGACAGCGCGGCGCCGACGACGTCCGAGGCGAGCACGGCGGTGAGGAACACGCCGAACGCGCCCAGCCAGAGGTACGCGCCCCACTGGATGATGCGAGAGAGGCCGGTGGCCTCGCGGCGGGCGGCGCGGAAACCCGCCAGCAGGACGAGGAAGCAGAGGCCCAGGAGCCCCCAGCCCACGGCGGTCCAGGGAGCGGGCCAGCCGGGCGCGGTGAAGAGGCGCAGGCCGATGTAGACGTGCAGCGCGACGGGCAGGCCCAACCCCAGGAGGAGGGACAGCACCCACCGCCAGCCCGGAGCCCCAGCCGAGCGCCGGGCCCGCCGCGAAGAACCTTCTTTCGAGGACACGTCCGTCGTCACGCGCGCCACCCTGTCGTCCCGGGAGCCGGGACGCCTTCGAGCGCGGGAAGATAACGGCCACTCCCCCGCCGCGCCCGCCGACCCGGCCGGACGCCTGGCGGGCCCCTCAGCTCCGCATGCGGCGGCGGCGCACCAGGGCGCCCAAGCCCACCAGCGCCCAGAGGCTGATCATCCCCGCGGGCGCCGAGCCGCAGCCGCAGCCCACGTCCAGGTCGGTGGGGCCTCGCACCTGGAAGCCCACCTCCGGTGAGCGCGGCCCCGCCTCGCCCTGCGCCGTCACCACCTGCGCGACGACCTTGTGCGCCCCCTTCGCGAGCGCCGTGTCCGCCGTCAGCACGTGGCGGAAGACGCCTTCGTCATCCGCGGTGGCGGTCGCGAGCGCCGTGCCGTCCAGCTCCAGCCGCACGGACGTGCCGGGCAGCGCCACGCCCACGAACATGAAGGTCGGATCCACCGTCGCGCCCTCCTCGGGCACGAGCACCATGGGCGTCGCCGGATCCGCCGTGCCCGCGTCGGTGCCGCCATCCGTTCCGCCGTCCGCGCCGGCCACCACCACCTCGAAGCCCACGACGTCGGAGAACGGACCGTCCTCGCCCGCCTCGTTGTGCGAGTGCACCGTGACCTTGTGCGTGCCCACGCTCAGCGGCGCGGAGTCCGGCACCTGGAAGCGGAAGCGCCCCAGCAGGTCCACCGGCACGATGTTGTCCGGTCCGTCGTCGATGACCACGCCCACGTTGGTGCCATTGGGCGCGGTGCCGGCGAACAGCGGCGTGGGCCCCACCGTGTCCCCGTTCGAGGGCACCACCAGCACGGCCATCTGCACGACGCCACCGTCCGCGAGCACCACCTCGGGCGTGGTGAAGCGCACCGGCGCGGAGGGCTTGCTCGCCACGCCCAGTGACTCCGCCCAGGCGACCACGTCGTGCGTGCCCGCGCTCAGCGGCGCGGTGGGGTTGTAGGTGAAGCGGCCATCCGACCCTGGCACCGTCGCGCCAATCTCGCGCCCATCCACGACGATGTGGACGACCGGCCCGTTCGTGCCCGCGGTCCCTTCGAAGCGCGGGCGCGTGGTGGTGGACGCCTCGCCCGACACCGGCGCCGTGATGACGGGCGTGACGGGAACCTGGAAGGGCTGGGCCACCTGCTGCACCGTCCCCGTGGACGTGCCCCCGTCCGGCCCCGCGCCGTACGAACCCGCGCCCGGATAGGCGGACACGCCCGCGCTGCCCGCGCTCACGTTGGGCACACACGCGAGGGTCTTGCCCTCGAGCAGGATCCGGCCCCCGGCGCCACCACCGCCCGGCCCGAAGGGCTGCTTGTCCAGCTGGGTGTTCC
>NZ_RAVY01000065.1:0-43828 GCF_003611625.1 Corallococcus sp. CA054B | reverse complement strand
CCCCGCCTCCCGGACGAGCGTGTCGCACGACGTCCCCTCGCCATGTCCCCGCCCGCACGCTGTGCACGTGCGCTCGTTCCTCGCGACTTCGGCCATACCGCGCCCCCCTGGCCTATTCCCTGCCCAATCTGTACATCCCGGAAGCCCGGCATCCACTGCCGCCAAGGGTGGGTGTCGCAAAGTGAGGAGGGCACCCCGCCCATGGGCCGGGGTGACGGTTGGGCGGAGGACTGCGGCGTGTCAGGAAGGTGTCACGCGGATAGGATGCGCGCATGTCCCGCTCGGCCCGACGCATCCCCACCGTGAACCTGTCCCACTACCGCTCCGGCACTTCCGAGGAGCGGGCCCGCTTCGTCCAGGTGTTTGGCGACGCGCTCAAGGAGTTCGGCTTCGTGACCGTGGAGGGCCACGGCGTCGAGGACGCGCTCATCCGCCGCACGTACGCGGACGTGGAGCGCTTCTTCCAGCTGCCGGAGTCCACCAAGACACGCTACGCGGTGCCGGAGCGTCCGGGGCAGCGGGGCTTCATGGCGTTTGGCCAGGAGCACGCGAAGAACCGCAAGGTGGGGGACCTGAAGGAGTTCTGGCACGTGGGCCGCGAGCTGCCCGTGGGCCACCCGTACCGCGACGACTACGGCCCCAACGTCTGGCCGGAGGAGGTGCCCACCTTCCGTGAGCACACGCTGACGCTCTACCGGGAGCTGGACGACGCGGCGACGGTGATGCTCCAGGCGTTGGCGGACTACCTGGGCATCGCGCGCAACACGTTCAGCGACATGACGGTGGACGGCAACTCCGTGCTGCGGCTCATCCACTACCCGCCGCTGAAGGACCGCTTCATCCCGGGCGCGGTGCGCGCCGCGGAGCACGAGGACATCAACTTCATCACGCTCCTGTGCGAGGGCACGGCCGGCGGCCTGGAGCTGCTCACGCGCGACGGCGAGTGGATTCCGGTGGACACGCTGCGCGGCCAGATTGTCGTGGACTCGGGCGACATGCTCAGCCGGGTGATGAACGGCGTCATCCCGTCCACGACGCACCGGGTGGTGAACCCGCCCAGCACGGAGCAGGACACCGTGCGCTACTCGATGCCCTTCTTCGTGCACCCGTTCTCCGACTGCATCCTGAAGCCGCTGCCGCAGACGGAGACGCCGGACAACCCCGCGCGCCACCCGCCCATCACCGCGGACGCGTTCCTCAAGCAGCGTCTGCGCGAACTGGGCTTCCTCAAGTAGCCCCCGCGCGGGCGAGCAGCTCATCCATGTGGACGCGGAAGTGGCGAGTCCCTTCCGCGCCATGGAGCCAGGGGCCCCGGCCCTTGAGCCACGAGGGCTGCCACGCCCGGCCCGTCTCGTCCGTGAGGACGACACGGGTCAGCGGAGCCAGGCGCTGCTCGCCCCGGTAGTCCAGCCGGTAGAGCTGGAGCAGCGGCTTGTCGTCGTAACTCCCGCCGAACAGCACGTGGGTGTCGTTGACGGCGATGGCGCGCGCGCCATGCACCGGGGAGGACCAGACCGTGGAGGGCTGTCCGGGCCTCATGCGCACGAGCGGGAAGTCCGAGTAGCTGTAAAACCAGGTCTCCCGCTCCGAAGCGACGTTGAGTGCGTAGCAGTCCAGGATGTACTGCCCCAGGCCAAGCGCCATCGACACACCGCTCTCCTGCCGCTGCCCCAGCGCATCGAAGCGCTCCAGGCCCTCGGCGCCCAGGGCTCGCCCTGAAGGCCCTGAAGTGTCGCCCCCCCTGCCCAGGGCGCCGATCACGCCTTCGTCGAAGTAGCTGACCCAGACCTGTCCATCGGACGTCGTCTGCACGTCCTCGATGCCGTCTCCCAGGGTCAGCTCCCGCAGCAACGTGCCTTCCGGCGAGTAGACGTGGGCGTTGCGCTCGTATCCCGTCTCCGAGCGGTAACGGCTGCGCCCGTTCACCAGCAGCACCTCGCCATCGGGAAGCGGCTGGACGTAGTGGAAGTCCGGGGCACCGCGAGGCAGCGTGAAGCGCTCCCAGGTGTCCCAACCGTCCGCGAAGTGGAGGACCTCGTCACCCTCACCTCCCGCGTCCGCGAGCCACCACACGGTGTTGTCGGGTGCCACGCCCAGGGCCTTCACGTTCCGTCCCGCGAGCGCCTCCGCCGCGTCGACGAACGGGTGCACTTCGACGTGGAGTGTCCTCTTCATGCGCATCACGGCCTCCGGGCACGGCCTCGACGGTGGCACTCCCGGAACCTGACGGTCCATCGCCGCGAGGCTCGCGCGGCATGGGGGTGGCTGCCATCCTCGCGGCACCGTGAGCACCTCCCTCGACCTGTTCGCCATCCAGCCGCGTGTCACGCTCGATGACTATGCCTCGCAGGAGACGTTCGCCTCGCACCACCGGGCGCTCGCCGCCCGCGTGGACGCGCTGCGCCCCCGGGACGCCTCTGGCCGGCCGTTGAACCCCGCGCTCGCCGTCTGGCCGGAGATGGTGGGCGCGGCGCTGGGACTGATGGGGCACCTGTCGCGCGTGCGCCGCCGCAAGACGACGAACGGCGCGATGACGCGCGTGGCGCTCGCGGAGTGGCGGGGCATGCTCCGCACGTGGAGCGCCTTCCATCCGCCGACGCTGGAGGAGTGCCTCTACGCCACGGTGGCGCCGCGCGTGCACCGCGCCATGTACGAGACCTTCTCCGGCATCGCGCGCGACTTCGGCCTGTGGGTGGTGGCCGGCAGCGCGCTCTTGCCCACGAACCGCCTGGGCCCGGACACCCCCGAGTACGAGCCCGCGGGCGCGCGCACCTTCAACACCAGCTACACGTTCTCACCGGACGGACGCTGCGTGGGCGTCACGCGCAAGGTGAACCTGGTGCCCACGCAGGAGGACGTGCTGCACCTGAGCCCGGGCCGCCCGGAGGACCTGCCCGTGCTGGACACGCCGTTCGGGAAGCTGGGGACGCTCGTCTGCTACGACGGCTTCCGCGAACCCCATACGTCCGGCGAACCCTATTTCGTGCCCTGCGCGCAGTACCTGGACGCGCTGGGCGTGGAGGTGCTCGCGCAGCCCTCCGCCAACGCCTGGAGCTGGGACGCGCCCTGGGCCTTCAACGCGCCCGGCGAGACGCAGCTGCGCCGCGAGCAGTGGTTCAACGAGGGCCTCTACACGCAGCTGCGCACCCTGAAGCGCGTGCGCTACGCGGTGAACCCGCAGCTCACCGGAGGCTTCTTCGACAACACCTTCGAGGCGCCCTCGCTCATCCTGGAGCGCCGGGGGCCGGACGACGTGCACGTGCTCGCCCAGGCCGCGGATCCGCGCGGCGAGGACGTGCTCCACGTCACGGTGCCCCGTTAATCGCCCAGCTTCTTCTTGAGCAGCTCGTTGACGAGGCCGGGGTTGCCCTTGCCCTTCATGGCCTTCATCACCTGGCCCACGAAGAAGCCGTACACGCTCTTCTTGCCGGCCTTGTACTTCTCCACCTCGCCCGCGTTCTTCGCGAGGATGTCGTCCACCACCGCCTCGACGGCGCCCACGTCGCTGACCTGCGCGAGCCCCTTCTCCGCGATGATGTCCGCGGGCGGGCGGCCCGTGCGGAACATCTCCCCGAGCACGTCCTTCGCCGCGTTCGCGGACACCGTGCCCTTCTCCACCGTGGCGAGCAGCTCACCCAGCTGCGCCGGAGTGAAGCGCAGCGCGGAGATGGGCGTGCCCTCCTCCTTGAGCAGGCGGCTCAGCTCACCCAGGAACCAGTTGGAGAGCTTCTTCGCGTCGGACACGTGCTTCGCGCACGCCTCGAAGAAGTCCGCAAGCGGGCGCTCGGCGGTGAGGATGCGCGCGTCGTAGGCCGGCAGGCCGTACTCGCCCATGAAGCGCGTGCGCCTGGCGCGCGGCAGCTCCGGCAGCGACTGCCGCTGCGAGTCCCGCAGCGCGTCCGACACCAGCAGCGGCGGCAGGTCCGGCTCCGGGAAGTAGCGGTAGTCGTGCGCGTCCTCCTTGGAGCGCATGGACCGGGTGATGCCCTTGTTCACGTCCCAGAGGCGCGTCTCCTGGTCCACCTTGCCGCCGGACTCGATGACGTCCACCTGCCGCGCGGCCTCGTACTCGATGGCCTGCTTGAGGAAGCGGAACGAGTTGAGGTTCTTCAGCTCACACCGCTGCCCGTACGTGGTGGAGCCCTTGGGCATCACCGACACGTTGGCGTCGCAGCGGAAGCTGCCCTCCTCCAGGTTGCCGTCGTTGACGCCCAGGTACACCAGCACGTCACGCAGCGCCTTGAGGTACTCCACCGCTTCGTCGGCATCGCGCAGGTCCGGCTCGCTGACAATTTCCATCAGCGGCACGCCCGCGCGGTTCAGGTCCACCAGGCTCTGCCCCGCGGACGCGGACGCGTCATGCACGCTCTTGCCCGCGTCCTCTTCCAGGTGGATGCGGCGCACGCGCACCGTCTTCTCCCCGGAGGGCGTGTCGATGACCAGCTCGCCCCACTCGCAGATGGGCTGGTCGTACTGGGTGATTTGATAGCCCTTGGGCAGGTCCGGATAGAAGTAGTTCTTCCGGCTCCACACGCTCGTGGGCTTCACCGTGCACCCGAGCGCGAGGCCCGTGCGCACCGCGTACTCCACCACGCGCTGGTTGAGCACCGGCAGCACGCCCGGCATGCCCAGACACACCGGGCAGGTGTGGTGATTTGGCTCGGCGCCGAAGGCAGTGGAGCAGCCGCAGAAGATCTTGGACTGCGTGAGCAGCTGCGCGTGGACCTCGAGGCCGATGACCGTCTGGAAGTCGCTCAGGGGCATGGCGGTGTCACCCTTGTGCCGCGCCCGCTAGACGGGGGCGGCGCGGCGGAAGAAGTCGTGCTCGCGCTCGAACGCGCGGGCGATGCGGAGCAGGCGGGCCTCGTCGAAGGGGCGCCCCAAGAGCTGCATGCCGATGGGCAGCCCGCCTTGAGTGAAGCCGCACGGCACGGACAGACCGGGCAGGCCCGCCAGGTTGCACGGCAGCGTGTAGACGTCCATCAGGTACATGGACAGCGGGTCGTCCACCTTCGCGCCCAGCTTGAACGCCGGCACCGGCGACGTGGGCGACACGATGGCGTCCACCTGCTGGAACACCTTCGTGAAGTCCTCGCGGATGAGCGTGCGGACCTTCTGCGCGCGCAGGTAGTACGCGTCGTAGTAGCCGGCGGACAGCGCGTAGGTGCCCAGCATGATGCGGCGCTTCACCTCCGCGCCGAAGCCCTGCCCACGCGTCTGCGTGTACAGCTCCTTGAGCCCGCGCGCGTCCTTCGCCCGCTGCCCGTAGCGGATGCCGTCGTAGCGGGCCAGGTTGCTGGACGCTTCCGAAGAGGCCAGCAGGTAGTACGTCGCCAGCGCGTACTTCGTGTGCGGCAGGGACACGTCCACCAGCGTCGCGCCCAGCTTCTCCAGCTCTTCCAGCGACGCGCGCAGCGTGCCCGCCACCTCCGGGTCCATGCCCTCCGCGAAGTACTCGCGAGGCACGCCCAGCTTGAGGCCCCGCACGCCGTCCTCCAGCCCCGTGAGGCAGTCCGGCGTCTCCACGTCCGCGGAGGTGGAGTCGAGCGGATCATGCCGCGCGATGAGCTGGAAGAGCGCCGCGGTGTCCCCCACCGTGCGCGCCATGGGGCCCGGCTGATCCAACGACGAGGCGAAGGCGATGACGCCGTAGCGCGACACCCTGCCGTACGTGGGCTTGAGCCCCACGGTGTTGGTGAGCGCCGCGGGCTGGCGGATGGAGCCGCCCGTGTCGGTGCCCAGCGCGCCGAACACCTCGCGCGCGGCCACCGCCGCCGCCGAGCCACCGGACGAGCCGCCCGGCGTGCGCGTCAGGTCCCACGGGTTGTGGGTGGGGAAGTACGCGCTCGACTCGTTGGACGAGCCCATGGCGAACTCGTCCATGTTCAGCTTGCCCAACAGCGGCAGGCCCGCCTCCTTCAGCAGGCGCACCACGGTGGCGTCGTAGGGGGGGACGAAGCCCTCCAGGACGCGCGAGGCGCAGGTGGTCTCCACCCCTTGCGTGAGGAAGATGTCCTTGAGGCCCACGGGCACGCCGTCCAGCACGCTCAGCGGGCTGCCCGCCTTGCGGCGCGAGTCACTGGCCTCGGCGGACTTCAGCGCCCCGGCCTCGTCCACGCGCAGGAAGGCGCGCACCTTCGGGTCCACCTGGGCGATGCGCTGGAGGCTCGCGCGCGTGGCGTCCACGGAGGACACCTCGCGCGAAGCCAGCTTCGCCGCCAGCTCCAGCATCGACAGGTCGGTCAGCGACGACATGGCGGGCTACTCCAGAATCTTCGGGACCGCGAAGGCGCTGCCCACCTTCGCCGGCGCGTTGGCGAGCCCTGCTTCCGGGGGCAGTGACGGACGCAGCACGTCCTCGCGCAACAGCGAGGACGCGAGCGTCGCGTGGGAGGTGGGCTCCACCTGGCTCACGTCGAGCGCTTCCAGCTCCGCCACCGCGTCCAGGACCGCGGACAACTGGGTGGCGTAGCGCTCCTCCTCCTGCGGCGTCAGCGACAGCCGCGCCAGGGTGGCCACGTGCCGGACCTGCTCGAGCGTGAGGGCCATGGGGAAGCCTCCTCCGGACTGGCGGTGCTACGGGGACGGCGGCGTGCGCTTGAAGAGGTTGAGGATGGAGCCCATCACCCTCTGACTGCCCTCGTGGCCGTGCTGCTTGACCAGCTGCTCCAGCTCACCCGCGTCCAGCCAGACGCCGTGGCAGTTGAAGCAGCTGTCCAGCTCCACGTTGCCCTGCTTCAGCGTCTGCAGGTCCATGCCGCACTTGGGGCACTTCATGTAGTGCAGCTGCTTGAGCGACTCGCGCTGCTGGGCGGCCATCTCCTGGGACTGCTGGAGGGCCAGCTTGCGCTTGGCTTCAATCTCCTCGCGCGCGAAGTAGTCGTCTTCGTTGTGGGAGGGCTTGTCGGGGCTCAGGTCGGACATGGTCTTGGGTTCTCCTTGGCGGCAGGCACCATACCCTCTCGCCGCGGGGACGCGCCCGAAATGTAGGCCCTGCTTCCGCCTCCTCGGGGCCCCCCTGGACGCCTGCCGGAAAATTGACCCCGCCCCCTCCCTCCCTATTCTCGCCGGGCGGATTGCTACAGCTCGCTACGCGGCTGGAATCGGGCAGAGGGAACAGGGGTCCATGACAGCGGCAAAGAAGGGTGGCCGGGGGGAGAAGGCGGTGCTCTCCCGGCAGGAGATCGCGACGCGCCGCAAGGCGCTCAACAACAAGAAGATGAAGGCCCCGGGCGCGGCCAGTCCCGCCAAGCGGGCGCTCGTGGGCGTCTTCATCCTGGCCGCCTCGTTGCTCGCCTTGCTGGCGGTCGCCACGTTCGACGCGCATGACCGGGTGGGGCCCGGCTTCCACAACGCGGTCGGCCCCATGGGCCACCTCATCGCGGAGACCCTGCGCGGCGCGCTGGGCGTGTGCGCCTACCTCATCCCCGCGGGTGGCATCTACACCGCCGTGGTGCTCTTCGTGGGCAACCGCGAGCGGCGCCGCATGCCGCAGATCATCTCCCTGGCGCTGCTCACCTGCAGCGTGTCCGTGCTCGCGCAGCTCATGTTCGCCAAGGACAAGGGCTGGGCCCACCCGCCCGGCGGCGCGCTGGGCGCGAGCCTGGGCGGCCTGATGGAGGGGATGTTCTCCACCGTCGGCACCATCATCCTCGTCACCGCCATCAGCGCGGCGGCGCTCATCGTGGGCACCCAGTACACGTTCTTCAAGCTGTGCTCGCTGGTGTGGGCCGGCCTCACCGTCCTGGGCCGCCGCATCTCCGAGAACGCGCACGTCTTCTGGGAGCAGCAGAAGGTCAACTACGCGGCCCGCCAGGAGCGGCTCGCGCAGGAGAAGGAAGAGGAGGCCGCGTTCCTCGCGGAGCTGGAGGCCGAGGAGGAGGAGCTGTCCGAGGCCGAGCGCCTGGCCGCCGAGGCCGAGGCCGCCGAGGCCGAAGCCCTGGCCGAGGAGGCCGTGCGCCTGGCCCGGCAGAACGAGAAGGAGCAGCTCGCCAACGCGAAGAAGGCGCTCAAGGAGCAGAAGGACCGCGAGAAGCTGGAGAAGAAGCTCGCCCGCGAGGAGCCGTCCGAGGACGAGAACGACGACGCCTCCGACGAGCAGCCCTCGCTGCCGTCCGAGCGCGCCGAGCGCCGCTCCCCGGGCGCCGACCCCGCCTGGGCCGCGTCCTTCCTCGCGCCCCAGCCGCAGCTGCCCGCCAACGCGGACGAGCCGCCCCGCCGCGCGCGCAAGACGCCGCAGATCGTCACCCCTCCGTCCGCTCCGTCCACGCCGCCGGTGCCCGCCGCGTCGCTCACGCCTCCGGCCGCCGAGCCCGCCGCGAAGCCCCTGGCCGCGGAGAAGCCGGCCGCCGCCGCGCCGGGCAACGCCCTCATCCCCGCGCCGCCCTCCGCGCTGGCGCGCATGCCGCTCATCGTGGAGCCCAAGGCGCCGCCCAAGCCCACCGCCATGAAGCGGCCGCAGGACCAGTTCGAGTTCGTGGGTGACCGCAAGAGCTTCTCCCTGCCGCCGCTGGACGTGCTGGAGGCGGACAAGAAGGAGCGCTCCGCGCTGGACAAGGACGCGTTCCTCGTCACGGCGGAGAAGCTGCGCGCGAAGCTGGCGGACTTCGGCATCGTGGGTGAGGTGGTGGAGATCCGCCCCGGCCCCGTCGTCACCATGTACGAGTTCCTGCCCGGGCCCGGCATCAAGGTCAGCAAGATCGCCGCGCTCCAGGACGACCTGGCCATGGCCATGGAGGCCATGCGCGTGCGCATCGTGGCCCCCATCCCCGGCAAGGGCGTGGTCGGCATCGAGGTCCCCAACCGCGACCGCGAGACGGTGTTCCTCAAGGAGATCGCGGAGCAGGACACGTTCCAGAAGAGCGGCAGCAAGCTCACCATGTGCGTGGGCAAGGACATCGAAGGCATGCCGTACGTCTTCGACCTGGTGAAGGCCCCCCACCTGCTCATCGCGGGCACCACCGGCTCCGGCAAGTCCGTGGCGGTGAACTCGATGATCATGAGCATCCTCCTCAAGGCCACGCCCGAGGAGGTCCGCTTCATCATGGTGGACCCGAAGATGCTGGAGCTCTCCGTCTACGAGGGCATCCCGCACCTGCTGCTCCCCGTCGTCACCGACCCGAAGAAGGCCGCGCTCGCGCTGCGCTGGGCGGTGGAGGAGATGGAGCGCCGCTACCAGATGCTGTCCGAGGCCGGCGTGCGCAACATCGCCGGCTTCAACAAGCTGGTGGAGACGCAGGCCTCCGAGGAGAAGCCCGCCGTCGCCGCGCCCGCCGCGAAGAAGAAGAAGCCCAAGAAGGTGCTGGTCGTGGAGGGCAGCGCCGAGACGGTGGCTCCCGCTTCCGCCAGCGACGGGCTGGGCGTGGCCATGCCGCGCGAGGACGACGAGGACCTGCGTGAGGCCATCGTCTCCGAGCCCACGGCCTCCCCTGCCCTGGAGGCCGACGGCGAGGAGGACGCGGAGTTCGAGGAGGACGGCGAGGAGTCCACGCCGGCGGAGGCCGCCTCCACGGAGAAGAAGGAGCTCAAGAAGCTGCCCTACATCGTGGTCATCATCGACGAGCTCGCGGACCTGATGATGGTCGCCAGCCGCGAGGTGGAGACCTACGTGGCCCGCCTCGCGCAGATGGCGCGCGCGGCCGGCATCCACCTGATGGTCGCGACCCAGCGTCCGTCCACGGACGTCGTCACGGGCATCATCAAGGCCAACTTCCCCACGCGCATCAGCTTCATGCTGCGCTCGAAGCCGGACTCGATGACGATTCTGGGCACGGTGGGCGCGGAGGCCCTGCTGGGCATGGGCGACATGCTCATCATGCCGCCCACGAGCGCCCACCTGCAGCGCGTGCACGGCGCCTACGTCTCCGAGCAGGAAATCAAGAAGGCGGTGGACCACCTCAAGGCCCAGGGCAAGCCCGTCTTCGACGAGTCCATCCTCAAGCCGCGCGACGACGAGGGCGAGGGCGGCGGTGGCGAGGAGGACGAGCTGTCCGACGAGCTCTACGACCAGGCGCTCGCGGCGGTCAGCGAGATGCGCTCCGTCTCCATCTCCATGCTCCAGCGCAAGATGCGCATCGGCTACAACCGCGCGGCGCGAATGATTGAGCGCATGGAGCGCGACGGCGTGGTGGGCCCCGCGGACGGCGCCAAGCCCCGCGAGGTGCTGCTGCGCGGCCTGGGCGACATGCCCGGCGCCGGGGCGATGTAGCCCGGGAACGGACCTCCGTTCTCCAGCGGTTTTCCCTCGGGGGCGCCACGGAAAGAGCTTCCGGGCGCCCCCGCTCTCTTTCCTCCGGACGGCCGAATGATCGTCGCCATCTCCCGCTTCCGCGCCTCCCCCGAAGAGGCCGACGGCTGGGTCCACCGGCTCCAGGAGCGCTCGCGGCGCGTGGACGGCCACCCGGGCTTCCTGGGCCTGGAGGTGCTGCGTTCGTTCGAGCGCTCGCCTGAAATCCTGCTCGTCACGCGCTGGAAGGACCGGGACGCCATGAAGGCCTACTTCCAGTCGGAGGACTTCCAGCGGGCGAAGGGGGCCAGCGCGGCCCAGGAGGACGCAACCTTTACGATGTACGAGGTCGTGGCCACCTGAGCAGTTCCCAATCGCCCCCGGGTCGTCTAAGGGCGGTGCACCATGGCTGAACGTCTTGCCCTATTCGCCACCGCCGCGCGCGGCACCGAGGACCTGCTCGCCGAGGAGCTGAAGGAGCTCGGCGCCAAACGCATCCGCCAGGACCGGGGCGGCGTGCGCTTCATGGCCTCGCTCGACGAGGCCCTCAACGTCTGCCTCTGGTCCCGCATTGGCATGCGCGTGCTCTATCCACTGGGCGAGTTCGAAGCGCATGGTGCCCAGGGGCTCTACGACGCGGTGGCCAGCGTGCCGTGGGAGGAGCACCTCACGACGAACGTGACGTTCGCCGTGGACGCGAACCTGAAGGACACCGAGCACGCGCACTCCGGCTTCGTGGCGCTGAAGGTGAAGGACGCCATCGTGGACCGCCTGCGAGAGAAGCTGGGCTCGCGGCCGGACGTGGACACGCGCAACCCGGACGTGTCCGTGGTGGCGCACCTGGTGAAGGAGAAGCTGTCCCTCTCCCTGGACCTGTGCGGCGACCCGCTGCACCGGCGCGGCTACCGCGTGCGCCCCACCCCGGCGCCCCTGAAGGAGAACCTGGCCGCGGCCCTCCTGCGCGCCGCGGGCTACACCGGCACGGAGGCGCTGGTGGACCCCATGTGCGGCTCGGGCACCATCGTCATCGAAGGCGGCCTCATCGCGCGCAAGCGGGCCCCGGGCATCAACCGGGGCTTCGCGGTGGAGCGCTGGCCGCACCTGGGCGCGCGCGCGAAGGAGCTGCTCGCGGACCTGCGCGCGGACGCGCGGCGCAACGAGCGCAAGGTGGAGGTCCCCATCCTCGGCTTCGACAAGAGCGACGAGGCCCTGGAGGCCGCGGACCGCAACGTGAAGGCGGCGCGCCTGGGTGAGGAAATCCAGCTCGCGGAAGGCGACGCGACGAAGCTCCCGCCCCTGCCCGAGGGCGGCGGGCTCGTCCTCACCAACCCGCCCTATGGCGACCGGCTCGGCTCCGGCGGCCAGAAGGGCATGAAGACCTTCTACTTCAAGCTGGGTGACAGCTTGCGCGCGCTGCCGGGCTGGCGCGTCTGGGTGCTGTCCGGCAACCCTGCCTTCGAGAGCGCCTTCCACGCGCGCCCCATGGCCCGGCGCGACGTGTGGAACGGCCCCATCCCCTGCACGCTCCTGGGCTACCGCGCCCCGCCGCTGCCTCCCGGCTCAAAGCCGGTGCTCGGTGCGCCGGGCGAGTCGCAGGAGGTTGCTCCGGTGCGTCCAGAGCATCAGGACGAATAGCCCCGCGGTGAGCAGCACGTACTCGCGGGAGGGCGCGGTGAAGAACGCGGTGGCGATGGCGACCACCGCGGCGGACAGCGAGCCCACGGAGCTCACGCGCCACCGGGCCACCACCAGCCCGTAGATGATGGCCCCCGCGAGCGCCGCCTTGGGCACCAGCACCACCAACACGCCCAGCGCGGACGCCACGCCCTTGCCGCCCTGGAGCTTGAGCCACACCGGGTACACGTGCCCCAGCACCGCGGCCAGGCCCACCAGCGCGTGCGCCTTCGCGTCGCCGGGTAGGTAGTGCACGGCCAGCGCCACGGGCAGCACGGCCTTGAGCGCGTCCAGGAGCAGCACCACCGCGCCCAGCTTCTTGCCGGCGACGCGCGTGACGTTGGTGGCGCCGATGTTGCCGCTGCCACTGGCGCGCACGTCCACCCCGCGCAGCCACCGCGTCAGCAGCACGCCGAAGGGGACGGAGCCGCAGAGGTAGCCCAGCAGGAGGAAGGCGGAGAGCACGGAAGAGGACAGGGTCCCGCCCTTCAGGACAGCAGGTGCGGGAAACGGGTGTGCACCACGACGTAGGCGTAATTGACCAGCAACACCAGCGGGAACGCGATGCGGATCCACCGCCACTCGCGCTCCTCCAGCTCCACCTCCGGGATGGGCATCGCGAAGAGGAAGTGCAGCACCGTCGCCACCGCGGCCAGCGCGAACAAGAGCGCGCACACGGTGCCCAGGGGGTTGGCCTCCCACGCCCCCGGGATGTTGAAGTGCGCGACGCGGTCCGCCACGCGGGTGAGCCCACAGCCCAGGCAGGGCCAGCCCGTGTGCTCGCGCAGCACACAGCCCCAGAACGGGATGATGCGGGCCACGGGGACGTAGCGCCCCAGGAGCAGCCCCCCGAGCCCGACGAGCCCGAGCCATTCGAATGTGCCCAACCGGCGGTTGGGAGCGGGGATGGTGACCTTCATGCGCACCTCGCGCCGAGTGTGCGGGACAAGTCGCGAGGATGGAAGGGGTGCCTTGCCGGGCCCCGGAAACCTGGGCTAAGCGAACGGGCATGCACATGCTCCGCACCGCCCTCGTGATGCTGGTCGCCGCGCCCCTCGTGGCCCTCGCGGCGGACAAGACGCCCAAGCCCGCCGCCAAGGCCGCGGAAGCGTCCAAGGCCGAAGCCGCGGCGAGCGACTGCCACCACCCCGCCGACGCGAAGACGCCCGAGGCCGCCAAGGCCGCGAACCCTGGCGACTGGACGCTCACCCGCGGCGAGCCCCTCAAGGGCGAGAAGACGGTGAAGCTGTCGGAGCTGCTCGCGAAGCCCCAGGCCCACGACGGCAAGGTCGTGCGCGTGGAGGGCCAGGTGCGCAAGGCATGTGAGAAGAAGGGCTGCTGGATGGAGCTGGCCCAGGACGCCAAGAGCCCCGGTGTGCGCGTGACGTTCAAGGACTACGGCTTCTTCGTCCCGCTGGACTCGGCGGGTTCGCAGGCGCGCGTGGAGGGCGTGGTGAAGGTCGCGGAGCTGAGCGACGCCCACGCGAAGCACTACGAGGCCGAGGGCGCCATCGTCCCGCGCGGCACCGACGGCAAGCCCCGCGAGGTGCAGCTCGTGGCCTCCGGCGTCGAGCTGCGCCGCTAGCCGCGATGGGAGGCCGCAGTTTCAGCATGCGGGGTGTGCAGGGCGCGGCCGACCGGGCCGTGCAGCACGCCCGCGCGTGGCTCCTGGAGGCGGAGCCCGGCTCGCGCGTGCACGACGTGCAGTTGGACCCGCGCTTCCAGCACCGGGGCGTGGACCTGCTCTGGGAGCTGCCCTCCGGAGAGGTGCGCGGCATTGAAGTGAAGGGCGACCGCCAGGCCACCCGCCGCCGCTACTTCTTCGAACTCATCTCCAACCTGGAGAAGGACACGCCGGGCTGCTTCCTCTACAGCGGCGCGGACCTGATGCTGTACGTGTTCCTCACGCAGGGAGAGCTGCACGCCCTGCCCCTGCCCCGGGTGCGCGAGTGGTTCCTCCCCCGCGCGAAGGAGTACGCCCTCAAGCACGCCTTCACGCAGACGGGCGCCATCCGCTACACCACCGTGGGCGCCGTGGTGCCCGTGCGGGACGTGTCGGAAGGCGTGCCCGGAGTCACCATCGTGAAGCTCAAGCGCGCGGCGCCTGGGCAGCCCGGCGTGAAGCCCGGCACGCCGGACGCAGAAGGCGCGACGCCCGCCGCGGCCAGCGAACCCCAAGCGCCCGAGGCCCCGGAAGCCCGGAGCCCCCGGCGCACGGGGACCTGAAGCCCGGCCGACTAGCGGCGGCGCTGCGGCTGCGCGTGCTGGTGCCGGTGCGCCCGGTGGCCCGGGTGCATCTTGTCGTGCAGGGCCTCCAGCCGCTCCTGCGTGCCCATCAGCTCCAGGAGCGCGGACCGGTCGTTCTGCTGCTTGAAGACGTGCTCCAGGCGGGGCACCAGGTCCAGCGCCAGGTGGATGTCGTTGGACTTCTCCGCCTCCGCCAGCAGGCCGCGGCCCTCGACGGACGCGTCGATCCAGGCCTGCAGGTGGATGAGGCCGTCCACCGCCAGCAGGCGCGAGATGGGCGCGCGCGCCACGTCGTGGATGAGGTTCTTGAGGTCCTGGATGGCGGGCTCGCGCTCACCCTTCGCGGCGCGCACCACCGCCTGGGAGATGCCGCGCCGGTCGGGCAGCAGGAACTCCTCCACCTCGGCGAACGCCGTGGCGTCGTCCAGGTGCCCCTGCGCGGCCAGCGACTCCGCCAGGCTGTCGAACAGCTCCGCGTCCTTCTCCGAGAAGGGCGCCAGCGCCTCCTGGAGGAACGGCTGGGGCAGCGCGCCCTTGTCATCCACCGCCAGCTTCGAGCGCAGGGCCTTCAGGTGCTCGAAGGAGGAGGCCACCGGGGCCTCCTTCGCGCCGTTGAGCTTGTGCACGAGCACCTGCATCAACGTCGCCAGGGACGTGGTGAACTCCTGCGGGGACACGCGGTCCGGCATCCACCGGCGCCACAGCTCCACGGCCGCGGCCACGACGTAGTCCTTGAAGGGGCCGGTGCCCTTCCACTTCGCCGCCCACTGCTGGGCGATGCCGAGCGGATAGGCGGACTCCGCCAGCTTGCGGTAGTCCTCTTCACCCACCGGGATGCCGTAGTGCCCCAGCGTGCCCAACAGGGCCTCCGTCGAGTAGTCCTTGAGGCCCGTCTTCTGCCACGACTTTTCCACGCGCTGCGTGCTCACCAGATGCTCTCCGAGGCCATGCGAGTGCCGGCCATCGGCCCCGCTTTGCCGTCTTCTAGCGAAAGCGGAGCCCGGCGAATACGGCCTTTGCGGGCCCCGTCAGGCGGCGGACGGCTGGGGCGGCGGGCGGCCCGGCACGATGGGCCACACCGTGGGCTGGCGCCGCCCGTCCTCCACCCGGCGGGCCATGTACGGCTCGCACCCGCGCTCCTGGAAGGCCCGCTTCCACGCGGCGAAGCTGCCCCCCGCGCGCCAGGCGTCCATCGCCGCGAGCCCCGCCTCCGGACCGCACTGGGCCAGCATGTACTCCACCCAGGCCCAGCGCGCGGACGTAGGCCGCACCTCCGCCCTCCCCCGCAGCCCCTTGCGCAGCCGCTCCAGCTTGTTCTCCACTTCCCGCAGGCCCGCGAAGGGCGCCCCGTCCAGCGGCGTGTTGCGCTTGGCCACGAAGGGCGCGACCCCCAGCGCCACCGGCAGGATGCGCGACAGCTCCGTGGTGAAGCGGATCAGCTCGTCGATGTCCGCGTCCTCCTCATGGGGCAGGCCCACCACGTTGTAGACCTTGAGCTGCTTCATGCCCGCCGTGCGAGCGAACCGGGCCGCTCGGACGATCTGCTCCTCGGAGTGCTTGCGGTCCACCAGGTCCCGCATCTTCTGGGACGCCCCGTCCGCGGCCACCGTGAGGTTCGTCGCCCCGCCCCGCCGGAGCTGATCCACCAGTTCCTGCGTGAGCCGGTCCGCCCGCAGCGAGGACACGCCCACCTCGCGCCCGGAGTCCACGATGGTGCGCAGGAGTTCCACGATGCGCGGGTGGTCCGTCACCGCCGCGCCAACCAGGCCCACGCGCTTCGCATGTTCCGGGATGAGCGACAGGATGCGCTCCGGTGGCACCGTGCGCATGCCGCCGTTCGTGGTGCGGCGCATGACGCAGTAGTGGCAGCCACGGGAGCAGCCCCGCTCCGGCTCGATGAGGAACATCGACCGGAGCTCCGTGTGGGGCGTGATGATCTGCGTGCGCGCCGGCAGCCGGGCGTCCGTCGCCTTCGCCACGTGGTAGCGCGCTCCACCCCGCCCGGGCACCCGGAAGCCGGGGACCTTCGCCAGGTGGTCCAGCAGCGCCTCGCGCTCCATGGAGGCCGCGGCCTCCAGCAGCACGTGGATCAGATCCTCCGCCTCCCCCTGGACGAGCACGTCCACGAAGGGCTCCAGCGGATCCGGGTTGGAGAACGTCAGCGGGCCGCCCGCCACCACCAGCGGATGCCTGGCATCCCGTTCTGATGAAAGAACCGGCAAACCAGACAACTCCAACATCGTGAATAAGCCTGAAAGCTCCAATTCATAGGCAACCGAAAAGGCAAGCATTTCAAAGCTAGACACGGGTGCCTGGGATTCCCAGGTAAACAATGGCGTCCGTGTTCTCTTGTATGTCTCGACATCATCGGGAAGGAAGACACGCTCGGCGGTCGCGCCCGCGTGCGCATGCACCTCCCGGTAGATGGCCTGGTAACCCAGCGAGCTCATGCCCACGTGGTAGGGGCTCGGGTAGCAGAGCGCGACCCGGTAGGGCGCCTCCTTGCGGAGCGTCCCGGCTTCGTCCGCCAGCAGTGAGCAGACGTGCTCGATGAGTTCGTAACGGCCCTCCATGGTCCTCCCGACGTGGATTCCAGACACCTAACAACAGCGCGGCCCCGGACCGCCACTCCCGCGTGGGGGAGGGGCTGCCGGGGCCGCGTTGGCCTTCAAGGTCGGTCAGTGCCGATTACTTGAACGACGGGATCTTGTTCGACGGGATGCACTTACCCTCGGTGGTGTAGCTGGCCGGGGGCGTGCCGTTCTCCAGGTAGTACTCGTACTCATCATCCGTGCAGAACGCGCAGGTGAAGAAGCGACGAGGAACCGCCTCGCACTCCACGGCGAAGTCCGGGTTGATGCCGGAGCCCTCGCCGCAGTTGGCGTAGCCCAGCTCCGGATCCGTCTGGTCCTCGCGGGGATCGCAGACAGTCGCCGGCCACACCGCACGCATGACGTACGTGGAGGTGCAGCCATCCCGCGTGAACGTGACCTCACCCGTCATCTGGGTGCCCGGAGAGCTGGGCGACGAGTACACCTTCACGTTCGCCAGCGTGTAGGCGACCGACGAGGTCACCCCGGTCACCGTGGGGTTCACGGTCGCCGTGTTGAACGACGGAGCCAGGCAGAAGTCGTCCGTGGTTCCAGCGCTCAGGTCACCGGTGACCTGGAGGCTGTCGAACGCATTGTTCGCATCCGCCGCGCCCAACCGGGCCATGTACTGCGGCCGAACCACGAGGATGTTGCTCCCCGACTTCGGGTCCGAGAACTTCCACACGCCCAGGTTGTCACCCACCTCGAGCGCCTCGGTCGCGCCGCAAGCGCTGCCGTCCGTCTTGGTACCGGTCGGCGGGCTCACCACGTCGTACTTCGCCCACCAGTTCGCGAAGCTCGCGTCCTGGACGATGCATCCCGGATCCGGCTGCTCGACGTCGCAAGCAGTCAGGCTGCCCGCGGCCGCCACCATCACCAGCGATGAAAGAATGCTCTTGCGCATGATGCTGATCTTCCTCACGTGGTCAGGTGATTAGAACGTGTACCGGACACCGAAGCGGATCTGCCGCGGGGCCTGGTAGCGGTCCGGGTTCTTGTAGTTCTGGTTCACGTCTTCGTAGGCCAGCTTGCCACCCGCCGCCGCCGGGACGTTACCCGCGCTGTCCGCCGTGGGCAGGTCCGACACGCTACCCGGGGTGTTCGTCTTCGCGTCGTACACCGGGAGCACCTGCTCGAAGGTGTAGGACTCGTCGACGCTGTCCACGCCCTGGAAGTTGAAGAGGTTGAACACGTCCAGGGTGAAGGACACCACGCTGTCCTTGCTCACGCGGTAGTTCACGCCCACGTTGGAGTCAACGCTGTTGATCCACGGGGTGCGACCGCCGCTGCCGCGCGGCAGGATGAACGTCTCATCCTGGCCGTAGCCCGGGTACGCGCCGAGGTAGCTGATGGGCGTACCGGAGTTGCCGCGGTAGGACAGACCGATGCTCGCCGACAGCGCGTTGGAGATGTTGAACTCCTTGGCGCCGAACACCTTGATGGCGTGCGTACGGTCGAAGGGCAGCAGACCCGAGCGGTTGTTCAGGAGGACCACCAGGTCGAAGTCCGCGAGGATGTTCGGGTCGAGCTGGTTGTTCTCCGGACGGAACAGACCGGGGTAGTTGCCGTACAGGCGGGACCACGTGTAGCTCGCCTGCGCCAGCCAGCCGTCCGTGAACGTGCGGTTCAGGTAGACGGTGACCGCGTCGTAGTCACGCACCGGCGTCGGGAACTCCTTGGCGAAGCCGCTGCCAGGGTTACCGAGGAAGTACGTGTTGCCGTCATCGCGGCTCATGTCCTCGATGACCTTGTTCATGTCGCGGTGCGTGTACGTCGCGCCCAGGCGGGTGTTCGCCAGGAGCTCGTACTCGCCGCCGACCACGATTTCGTCGGAGGACTGGGGCTCGATGTCCGGATCGACCGGCTCGCTCTGCACCAGACCGCCGCTGAAGTACTGGTTGGAGTTCAGCGTCGACTCGGCGCGCGGCACGATGTACTGGCGGTCCGAGCAGTTGCCGCGCTGGCCTTCCAGCGTGGACGGATCGCAGCCAGGAACATCCGACCCCGGCTCCGTCAGGTAGCGACGCGCACTGAAGCGGCGCTCACCCGGGAAGGCGCGGTCCATCATGTTGAGCGGAACCTGCTCGTAGTAACGGGCGAAGTTCACGAACAGCTTCGCGCGGCCGTTGGCGAACGGATCCACCACGGCGCCGATGCGGGGCGACCACTGATTGGCCAGCTTCAGCGCCAGCTGGTCGTTGCCGCCGTACATGTTCTGCACGTCGTAGCGCACGCCCAGGTTCAGGGTGACGCGGTTGGCGATGGACCAGCTGTCCTGGAGGAAACCACCGATGGTGGTGCCGCTCGTGGAGGACGCCTGCAGGGTCTCGAACACCGGGGTGTCCGGGGCCGTCTGGTAGCCGTAGCGGCGGTTGTCCGTCCAGATGCGACGGGTCACGCCGTTGAGCCGCACGTCGCTGGCCGAACCGGCCTCCTGCAGGAACACGCTACCGGAGTAGGCCTTCTTCTGATCGAAGGTCAGGAACTCCGTGTCCACGCCCGCCTTGAACACGTGCGTGCCCAGGGCGTTCAGCAGGTAGGTGGCCTTGGCGTTGATCTGGTAGCGATCCAGGGTCGCCTCGGACATGAAGCCGGGGCCGCCCACGTAGTAGTTCGTCGTCGGGCAGCGCACGGCCTGCTCCGCCGGGTCCGTGCCGCAGTACTCCGCGGCGTTGGGGACGTTCTCGAACGTGGTGATCGCGCGACGGCGCGTGTACATGGCCAGCGAGTAGCCCGCCAGGCCTTCCGTCGAGCCGATGGCGCTGCCGTCCGCCGGGGGCGTGCCCGCGGTCTGGTGGAACCAACCGAGGTTGGCGTCGACCAGGATCTTCTTGTCCATGAAGGCGCCGGCGTACTTGAGGGCGAGCGCCGTGGTGTTGGCGCGCGTCTCAGTCTGGCCGATGTCCTCGGGGCGCGAGTTCTGCGCCGCGGGCAGACCGCCCGAACGGGGGTCGATCCGCAGCTTGCCCAGACCACCCGACACGGTCGGGGTGCCGTTCAGGGCGAACGACACGTTGTGGTCCTGGTTGATGAGGTACGTCAGCTTGCCCATGAACTGGATCGTGCGGGAGTCAGCGAAGTACTTCCGCTGGGAACCCGGGATCTCCTGGACGACGCTGAAGCCGTTCGCATCCTTCGCCACCGCGCCGTCGTCATCCAGCGTGAAGGCGTTGAGGGCGCGGGTGTGCTCGTAGCGCTGGAACGACGGCGCGAAGCCGGCGAAGAACCAGAGCTTGTCCTTGAGGATGGGACCGCCGAGGGTGGCGCCGAAGTCGCCCAGGTTGCTCAGGGCGTTCAGGCCGGTGATCGTGGTGCCGTCCTCGATGACCAGCTTGCGATTGCCTTCCAGGGCGCCCGGCGTCCAGTTGGCGAACACGGAGCCGTGGAACTCGTTGGAACCGGACCGGGTCACCGCGTTGATCACACCGCCCGTGGAGCGACCGAACTCCGGCATGTAACCGCCGGTGATGATGTTCACGTCCTGCACGAACTCGATGCTGAGCGGGCTGGCGTTCACGCCGAAGGCCGGGTCGTTCGTGGACAGACCGTCCACCACGTAGCCGTTCTCAGGCGAGGTCGTGCCGTTGATGGACACGCCGTACTGGTCGGACTGGGCGCCAGGGGCGAGCTCGGCCAGGGACTCGAAGGAGCGCGTCGCGCCACCCTTGCCGACCGGACGGGCCACCGCGATGCGCTTGATGAACTCCTGATCAACGTTGACGCCCTGGTTCGTCGAACCCACGTCGATCGTCGGCGGGGCGCCAACGATGGTCTCCGTCGACGAGAAGCTCTCAGGGAGCAGCTCCACGTTCACGCGGATGGTGCGGTTGAGCAGCAGCTGGATTTCAGGGCGGGCGAAAGGCTTGAACGACTCCTTTTCGAACCGCAACGTATACGTGCCCGGCGGGAGCTGGGGAATACGGTAGTTACCCTGTGCGTCGGTAACCACGGTCTGCTCGCCCTGCAGGTTGGGCGAGGTGGCGGTCACAACGACATCAGCTGCCGGCTTCTTGTCCTCAGTATTGATGACAGTGCCGATGATGACGCTGGACTGCGCGAAAGCTGCGGATCCGTACAACAGACCTGCAGCAAGGACGACTCCGGTTTCCCGAAGTACTTGTTTCACTTGCATACCTAACCCCTCCAAGGTGGGCTGCAACCGAAAATGACTTGGGAAAATATCCGAGGTCAAGCAGTTGTCAATAGACCGTTGCTTTTTGGTGACCAGTGGGGCATTGGCGCGATCACGCAGCGGCGCCAGACACGGTTGCTTGAACCCGGAACCCTTTTCTGTATGGTGGCCGCCCTTCAATCCGGGCATGGCGGGGACGGGTAGTCCACTGGTGAAGAGGAGTTACTTGCATGTTCGATTCAGTCCTTGACCGCGGGCAAGGACCCAGGTCGCGCTTCGGCGTGGGTGCTGGCGTTTCCACGCTGCTCCACGTTGGCCTGCTGGGTCTTGTGGCCTATCTCTCCACGCGTCCGCCTCCCGTGGAGGAGAAGGAAGTCGAGGTCACGCTGAAGGCCACGATGGCGCCTCCGCCGCCTCCTCCTCCTCCGCCTCCCCCGGCGTCGAAGCCGAAGACGGAGAAGAAGGTCACGCCCAAGAAGCCCAAGGACGTGATCGTACAGCCGAAGGAGATCCCGCAGCAGAAGCCGCAGGAGACGGAGACCGCGCCCGAGCCCGAGGAAGAGGCGAGCGAGTCCGAGGTCGAGGGTGGCGTGGAAGGTGGCGTCGCGGGCGGTGTGGTGGGTGGCGTGGTGGGCGGCGTGATCGGTGGCGTGGTGGGCGGTCAGCTGGGTGGAACGGGCACGGACGTGCTGGCGTTCGGCCAGGGCATGACGCGTCCTGAGAAGATCGCGGGTCCGGAAGTGTCCTATACGCGTGAGGCCCTCGAGGCTCGCGTGCAGGGCTTGATGATCGTGAAGTGCGTGATCACGACCGAGGGAAAGGTCGAGCGCTGCCGCACGATCAAGCCGCTCCCTCACATGGAGCAGGCCGTGATGGACGTGCTCACCGCCTCACGTTACAAGCCGGTCACGTTCCAGGGCAGGCCGGTCGAAGTGCAGTACACGTTCAACTTCAACCTGAAGCTGCCGCGCTGATCCAAGGCAGGCAGCCCCGCTTGAGCAGTCCGCCGAACATCACTTCGCGCTCGTGAGGAGGAGCGCTCCACAGCCATGCAATTCACTCTGCTTGATATCTGGAACCACACGGGCCTCTTCGCCCGCATGATCATCTTCACCCTCGCCATCATGTCGGTGGCGTCGCTGGTCGTCATGGCGGAGCGGATGATCGTCTTCCGCAAGACCCGCTCGGACAGCCGCAACTTCGCCGCCAAGATGGGCGCCATCCTCGCGAAGGGCGACCTGACCACCGCGGCGAACACCAACCTGGGCAAGGACGTGGGCCACCTGGGCCGCGTGATCAACTCCGGCCTGACGGCGTACCGGATCACCCCCGGCAACAAGGACCTGGCGGTGGAGTCCGTGGCCCGCGCGCTGGAGCGCCAGGCGCAGCGCGAAGTGCAGAGCCTCAAGCGCGGCCTGGGCCTGCTGGCCACGGTCGGTTCGACGGCGCCGTTCGTCGGCCTGCTGGGCACCACGATGGGTATCGTGAACGCCTTCCAGCTGATGGCGGCGGCGGGCTCCGGCGGTCTGGCGACGATCTCCGCCGGTATCTCCGAGGCGCTCATCACCACGGCGTTCGGTCTGCTCGTGGCGATCCCCGCGGTGATGGCCTACAACTTCCTGCAGGGCTGGGTGGATGCCCGCTCCGTGGACATCTCCGAGTCCTCCAACGAGTTCCTGGACGTGGTGGCCCGGCACGTGGGCGGCGGTTCGTCGCACACGGCCTAGTCTTAAGCCCCACCCTGGGACGTCCCCACCCATGTGGGCGGTCCGGCTGAGAAGCCGCGCTGCCCCGGGGTGGGCGTTCCTTCCCGGATACAGGTGCACGCATGGGAATGTCAGCAGGCCCCAAAGGGGGCATCAAGAGCGAGATCAACGTCACGCCCCTGGTGGACGTGGTGCTGGTGCTCCTCATCATCTTCATGGTCGTGACGCCCATGCTCCAGCGCGGAAAGTCCGTGGAGCTGCCCAAGGCCACGGAGATTGAGAAGGAAGGCAAGACGGACGCCGATCCGTTGATCCTCTCCATCACCCCGGACAAGAAGATGTTCGTGGAGAACGATGAGGTCGACGAGAAGGGGCTCCAGGAGAAGATCGCCGCGGAGCTGGTGAAGGATCCGGGCAAGAAGATCCTCCTGAAGGGCGACAACGCCCTGAACGTGGGCGACGTGCGCAAGGTGCTGGACACGGCCCGCAAGGCGAAGGCGAAGCAGATCGCCCTGGGTGTGGAGGAGAAGAAGTAATGTCCCGAGGACACAAGCAGCGTCAGTGGGTCAAGCCCGCGTCCGCGCCGAACTCGGAGATCAACGTCACGCCCCTGGTGGACGTGGTGCTGGTGCTCCTCATCATCTTCATGGTGGTGACGCCCCTCCTGGAGAAGGACATCCTCGTCCGCGTCCCGGAGACGGAGGTGGAGGAGAACCAGCCGCCGCCGGAGCCCGATGATCAGCAGATCGTCGTGCAGGTGGACAAGAGCGGCGCCTACTCCATCAACACGGAGCAGATCCCCGCGTCGGACTACGTCGCCCGCCTCAAGCGGATGCTGAACGCCAAGAAGCCGGACGAGAAGGTCGTCTTCTTCATGGCGGATGACGCGGCGAACTACGGCAAGCTCGTGGTGGCGCTGGATGGCGCCCGTGCCGCGGGAGCGAAGATCCTGGGCATGGCCACCGAGCTTCCCCAGAACGCGGTCATCCAGGGTACGCAGACCACGCCGGACGGTGCGCCGCCCGCGCCCCCTGCCCCGCCGACGCCCTGATTAGCGCCTTCCGTCAGGGCTGACGCGCGGACACGCCGTCACCGATTCCATCCGAAGCCCGCTGGCGTTCCGACGCCAGCGGGCTTCTTCTTTTCAGGCCTCCCATGTCCCCGCTCGGGACCCGACGTCTGCCGCGTGGGATGGCCGCGGATGGCCGCCTGTGAGGGCAGCGCGCCGGTATGGGCATTGCTCTCCCCTCCTCGGTACGGGTTGTTGGAAGGGGGAGACGATGCTGGCGAGGGTGCGGTCGGGGGCATTGATGGGCATCGACGCGGTGGTGGTGGAGTGCGAGGTCGACATGGCCCTCGGGCTGCCCTACTTCAACGTCGTGGGGCTGCCAGAGGGAGCAGCCCGGGAGTCGAAGGTCCGGGTGGTCTCCGCGCTGAAGAACGCGGGCTTCGACCTTCCGCAGAAGCGGATCACGGTCAACCTGGCGCCCGCGGAGATCCGCAAGGAAGGGGCGGCCTTCGAGCTGCCCATCGCGTTGGGCGTCCTGGCGGCGGCGCGGTTGCTGGAGGAGGAACCGCTGGAGCGCTACCTCTTTGGCGGAGAGCTGTCGCTGGATGGCTCCATCAAGGCCATCAAGGGAGTGCTTCCGCTGGCCGTGGCGGCCCGGAATGGCGGCTTCCAGGGGGTCATGGTGCCGGCAGCCAACGCGGCGGAGGCCGCACTGGTGGAAGGCCTCCAGGTGCTGTCCGTGGCCCACCTGAAAGAGGCCGTGGGACACCTTACTGGCAAGGCCCCGCTGACGCCGCTGACGCGCACGGGGAGCGCGCTGAGCCGTCCTCGCACGGTGGCCGCGGACATGGCCGACGTGCGGGGGCAGCCGGAGCTCAAGCTGGCATTGGAGCTCGCGGCGGCGGGCGGCCACAACATCCTGATGGCCGGACCGCCAGGCTCGGGCAAGACGATGCTGGCGCGACGGCTGCCAGGCATCCTGCCCGAGATGACCTTCGACGAGGCGTTGGAGGTCACGAAGGTCTACTCCATCCAGGGGCTGCTGGGAGACGAGCAGGCGCTGATCCGCGAGCGTCCGTTTCGCGCGCCCCATCACACGCTGTCCGATGCGGGGCTCGTGGGCGGTGGCCCCATGGCCCGTCCAGGCGAGCTGTCCCTGGCCCACCATGGCGTGCTGTTCCTCGACGAGCTGCCGGAGTTCCGAAAGAACGTGCTGGAGGTGCTGCGCCAGCCCCTGGAGGAAGGCGCCATCCATCTGGCGCGGGCCACACAGCACATCACCTATCCCTGCCGGGTCATGCTGGTGGCGGCGATGAATCCCTGCCCGTGCGGCTACTTCAACGTCCCCGGACGCACGTGCAGCTGCCTTGAGCACCGCATCTTTGGCTACCACTCGCGCATCAGCGGGCCGCTGCTGGACCGCATCGACATCACCGTGCAGACGCGGCCGGTGGAGTACCACCACCTCGCCGAAAAGAGCCAGGAACTGCCCAGCCACTACTACCGGCAGCGGGTGGAGGCCGCGCGCGAGCGGCAGCGCGCCCGTTTCCACGACACGCCAGGGGTGCACTGCAATGCCCAGATGCCCTCGCACCTGCTGCGCCGTTACTGCGCCCTGTCACCGAAGGCGGAGGAGGAGCTGAAGAGCGCGGTCACTCAATTCGGCCTGTCCGCTCGGGCGCATGACCGCATCCTCAAGCTCGCGCTGACGCGCGCGGACCTGGAGGGACACGGACGTATCGAAGACGTGGACATGCGGCTCGCCGTCGATTGCCGGATGCTGGACCGCCGGGGCTGGCTCCACGCCAATACCCGGGGCGCGGTGAATGCCTCATCCCGTCCCACTCTTGTCAGGCACCAGGGTTCCGAGCTGGATGGACGGCTCAGGGCTCCTTTCGACCTGGGCTGACCTTCCACTCGAGGGCAGGGGCTGCACGACCCGCTCCTCCAGTCGGGGAGCGGGGCCGGTGATGATGCGCGCGGACCTGCCGAAGGTCAGGTACGAGTACGCCCAGTTGAGCAGCACGGCCAGCTTGCTCCGGAAACCGATGAGGAAGGTGATGTGGATGAAGAGCCAGGCCAACCACGCGACGAAGCCGGATTGCTTCACCCGGCGGAAGGCCACACCCACGGCATGGCCCCTGCCGATGACCGCGTAGGTTCCCCGGTCCCAGTAGTGGAAGGACTGCATGGGCTGACCCGCGAGCTGACGGCGGAGGTTGAGCACCGCGTGCTTGCCCTCCTGCATCGCCGCGGGCGCAACTCCCGGCACTGCGCTTCCGTCCTCCTGCTTCACGAGCGCCAGGTCCCCCACGACGAAGATGTCGGGATGCCCGGGCACGGTGAGCTCCGGCGTCACCGGGACGCGCCCTGCCCTGTCCAGCGTCACGCCGAGCGAGCGGGCCACGGGCGAGGCCTCCACCCCCGCGGCCCAGAGCACCGTGCGGGCCGCCAGATGTTCAGGGCCCATGTCCACGCCCGCGGCGTCGATGTTCGTGACCCGGGTGCCCGTGCGGGCCTCGACGCCGAGCCCCACCAGCACCCGGCGGGCCTCCGCCGAGAGGTTCTCGGGATAAGTGGGGAGTACGCGGTCCATTCCCTCGATGAGGATGACGCGTGCATCCCGTGGGTCGATGTTCTGGAAGTCACCCGACAATGAATTGCGGCTGATCTCCGCCAGCGCCCCCGCCAGCTCCACGCCCGTGGGACCCGCGCCAATGATGGCGAAGGTAAGCAGCGCGCGGCGGCGCTCGGGGTCCGGTTCGCGCTCGGCCTGCTCGAAGGCAAGCAGCACGCGGCGGCGGACCTCCAGCGCGTCCTCGACGGTCTTCAATCCCATCGAGTGTCGCGACCAGGCGTCATTGCCAAAGTACGAGTGCGTCGCCCCGGTGGCGACGATGAGGAAGTCATACGCCAGCTCGCCGTCCGCCAGCAGGACGCGCTTGCGCGCGGTGTCCACGCCAGTGACTTCCGCGAGCAGCACCTGGACGTGATCGCGCCCGAGCATCGCCCGCAGTGGCGCGGCGATGTCGCTGGGGCTGAGCGTCGCCGTGGCCACCTGGTACAGCAGCGGCTGGAAGAGGTGGTGGTTGTGACGGTCCACCATCGTGACGCGAACCCCTGCCTTTCGCAGGTACCGGGCCGCGTAGAGGCCGCCGAAGCCGCCTCCCAGGATGACCACATGGGGAAGGTTCTCACGGGTCGTATTCACGTGAGAAATGTCACGGCGACGCGCCAGGGTTTCAACGTAAAGCCTTCCATCCCCTCAAGCCGGACTGTCACCTTCCCTCGTGTCTGCTTATGCGGAGACGCCCCCACCTTTGCGCCTTCTCAGCACACGGGAGACAGCCACGCCGCTCCGCCATTTCGGACGGCTCCGGCGAACCTGGACGCCCTTGCAGGTCCTTCCGCCAGGAAGCCCGCGCGGCATGCGCGTTGCTCTGCCCACCCCCGAGGCATCCAGCCCGCAGGGCGGCGAGGGAGGCAGACGAGATGAGCAGGCTGACGGAGAAGTTGAAGGCAGTGGCGGCGGCGGTGGCGTCCATCGAGAAACAGTTCGGACGGGGCGCGGTGATGACGCTCGGCGCGGACGCACCGGAGCAGAAGGTGGCGGTCATTCCCACGGGCTCGGTGGGGTTGGACCGCGCGCTGGGCGTGGGGGGCTATCCGCGAGGGCGCGTGGTGGAGCTGTTCGGCAACGAGTCCTCCGGCAAGACGACACTCACCCTGCATGCCATCGCGCAGGTGCAGGCCGTGGGAGGCGTTGCGGCCTTCATCGACGCGGAGCACGCGCTGGACCTGTCCTATGCGCGCAAGTTGGGGGTGCGTACGGAGGAACTGCTCGTGGCGCAGCCGGACACCGGGGAGCAGGCGCTCGAAATCACCGAGCAGCTCGTGCGCTCGGGCGCCGTGGACCTCATCGTGGTGGATTCCGTGGCGGCGCTGGTTCCCCGGGCGGAGATCGAAGGGGAGATGGGTGACGCGCACATGGGTGTCCAGGCGCGGCTGATGAGCCAGGCGTTGCGGAAGCTCACGGGCGCGGTGAGCCGCTCCGGCACCTGCATCATCTTCATCAACCAGATCCGCATGAAGATTGGCGTGATGTTCGGCAACCCGGAGACGACGACGGGTGGCAACGCGCTGAAGTTCTATTCGTCGGTGCGCATGGAGATCCGCCGCACGGGCAACATCAAGGAGGGCGACGCGGTGGTGGGCTCACGGGCCCGCGTGAAGGTGGTGAAGAACAAGCTGGCCCCTCCGTTCCAGGAGGCGGAGTTCGACGTGCTCTACGGCACGGGCATCCACCGCGCCGCCGAGGTGCTGGACCTGGCCGTGAGCGCGGGCGTGGTGGAGAAGTCGGGCAGCCACTTCAGCCTGCGGGGTGAGCGCATCGGCCAGGGCCGTGAGCGGGCGTGCGAGTGGCTGCGGGAGCACCCGGACGTCCTGGAGGCCCTCGCTCGCGACCTGGTGGGAACCACCGCGCCCGCCGTGCCGGCCGGGGACGCCGCGGCGGCCTAGGTCGCGGCCTGGAGTGCCTCCAGCGAGAGGGGAACCTCCCAGTGGCGTTCGCCCGCGCGCAGCACCAGGTGCCCTTCGGGGCTCTCTTCCAGCAGCTCGCCGAACTGGTACTGCGCATCGCGAGAGAAGCGGGCCTTCGCCCTGCCCTGCTTCACGCGGCACGTGAGGACTCCGTCCGGCGAGAGCTGGAGCGACCCCAGGTCCAGGGCTTCGGCCGTCCGGTCGCTCAGCCGCAGGGACACACGCTCGTCCGGGGTGATGTCCACGGTGCGGACCTCGTAGGCCGCGTCCTCCACCTGGACGTAGCACCAGTCCTGGGCGATGCGGAGCTGGTAGCGCCCGTCGTCATCCAGGACCAGCGAGGCATTGAAGAGCTCGATGATCTTCGGGTGCTCGATGGGCTCGTCGTCGTGCCACCAGCGCAACGCCGCATCCAGACGGATGCCGCTGTCCTCACGGGTGTGCCAACGCTTGCCTGGAGGGGGCTGACCAGTGGGAGGTTGCATGTCGCCCTTCATGTGCGGAGAAAGGCCGGCGGATTCAAGCCGCCGGAGCCTCGATGCCTACCAGTTCCGCACGTACTCCGTGTAGCCACGGAAGGCCACGGCGCCCCAGAAGTTCACCAGCACGCCAAGCGCCAGCACGGCAATCACCGCGCGGTTGCGCAGCGACCATCCGCCAATGGCGAAGAGCAACAACAGGTAGGGCGTGTAGTCCAGGCTGAACCGGAAGCCGAACTGCATGTAACCGGTGTTCTGGTAGAAGAGCCCCGGAAGCGCGCACACCGCCACGGTCAGCCACAGGGGCCAGTGCAGCCGGGGACGCGTGCGGGGGACCAGCAGGAACACCAGCAGGGGCAGCGTGAGCAGCAGCGTCAGCCCATGCGGGTCGTACGACAGCTTCAGCGGAGACAGCGACACCTGCGGCAGCTTGAGGAACGCGGCCTGGAGGTTGCGCGACAGGTACTCGATGTTGAAGAGCCCGAAGCGGTCGATGTCGACGTTCACCCGGTTGTTGAAGAGGTACGAGTGGCCGAACTCGCCGGGCTTACCGAAGCGGTAGACGTTGTACGCGGCCGCGAGCGCGGCGAGGGGCGCGGCCCCCGCGCCAAAGAGGACGAGCTTGCGGAGGGCGGGCTTCCACGCGGTGGGAAGGGCCTTCAGCTGGGCCAGCCGGTCCGGCCCGGGGCAGAGCGCCTCCAGGACGAAGAAGAGGCCCGCGAACACCAGCGGCGTGCGGGTGAGCACGGCCATGGAGAAGAAGAGGCCCGCGAGCACGGGGCGCCGCGCCTTGACGGCGTTGCGCACGTACAGACACGTGAGCGCCACGCCCATCACCTGCGCGCCAAACCAGACCTCGCCCCGGATGGCGCAGTAGAAGAACAGCGTGCCGAAGGCGAGCACCAGCGACAGCGCCACGTTGTCGTCGCGGTTGCGCTCCGTCTCCCCCTCCTGCGCGAGGAAGCGCAGCAGCGAATAGAAGAGCGCCACCGCGAGCGCGCCCACGAAGACGCCGAAGGAGGTGTCGTTGAACTGGTAGCCGTGCAGCGCGACGAAGGGGAGCATCGCGACCGCGGGGAAGGACGGGAAGCTGACGAACCAGCGGTCATCGCGGAGCGGGCGCCCCTCGCACCGCACCTTGTGGCCGTCCACCAGCCGCACGCAGGCCCAGTCCTCCAGGTTGGGCAGCACCTTGGGGTCCACGTCGAGCCGCCCCTCCAGCCAGGACTGCGCCTGGTAGATGAAGTGCGGCGCGGCGCTCTGCCGGAGGAAGCGCTGCGAGCTGAAGCTGGACAGCACCGCGAACGCGATGAGGAACAGCACCACCTCCACCCGGTAGGCGGACAGCCACAGGCGCACCGCGCTCCGCACCGGATGCGCTCCTGCTCCGGGCGGCGACGTGGGAGGGCTGGTGGACTCCGTCGCCGTCGTGGGGCTGGCGAGCGGCGCGGAGGGCTCGGGCGTGGCAGCGACGGGTTCGCCCGCGGTGGCGGAGTCCGGGGGCACCGTGGACGGCGCTTCCAGGGCGGAAGGACGGGGACGCTTTGATTTGGAGCGACTCATGGCGACACGGGGACGGCGAGCAGGTGCAACCTCAACATTTCCAGCACGTGGGACGCGGCGAACAGGCGGACCCGGTCCCGGTCACCCGAGAGCGAGATCCGCTCGCAGCGGGGCTCCATTCCGGGACCGGCCAGCCCGCAGTACACGGTGCCCACGGGATCCTCGGGCGTGCCTCCGCCGGGCCCCGCGTAGCCCGTGACGGACAGGCCGAACGTGGCACCGCAGGCGGCGCGGACTCCCTCCGCCATGGCGAGCGCTGTCTGGGACGACACGGCGCTGTGCTTCGCGAGGATGTCCGGGGGCACGCCCACCCAGGCGGACTTCATCTTCTCCGAGTAGGCGACCGCCCCTCCGATGAAGACCTGGCTGGAGCCCGGGACGGCCGTGAGCTCCTGCGCGACGAGGCCGCCCGTGCAGCTCTCCGCGACCGCCAACGTGTGACCGCCGCGCGCCAGCAGGTCGAGGAGGACGGGAGCGTATTCGCTGCCATCCGCGCCGTAGACGTGCGTGCCCAGCGCCTGCCGGCATGCGGCCTCCGCGGTCGCGAGCGCGGCGTCGGCCTCCGCCTGCGTGGGGGCTTCCGCCATCAGCTTCAGGTGGTTCTCCGGTGCGTGCGTCCGGAAGCCGAACACCACCCTGGGGTGGCTGGGGGCCAGGGGCATCACCCGCTCGTTCAGCACGGACTCGGGCAGGCGCACGGTCCGCAGCAGACGGAAGGCCCGGAACGTGCGACCGGACTCGGCGGCGAGCCAGGTCCGCACGCGGGGCAGCACCTCTCCGTCCACCAGGGCGCGGTATTCGCGCGGGACACCAGGGAGGAAGAACAGGTGGGCGCGGCCCAATTGCTGGATGACCAGCGGCGCCGAGCCCTGGGGATTGCGCACCGGCTCGGTGCCCGCGGGGATGCGCGCCATGCGCAGGGCGCCCGGATTCAGGGCCATGTCCCGCGCGGCGTAGCGCTCCTTCAGCCAGCCGAGCACCCGCGCGTCCTCTTCCATGGACACGCCCGCTGCCGCGGCAGCGCACTCCAGCGTGAAGTCGTCCGCGGTGGGCCCCAGGCCTCCCGAGACGATGACCACGTCCGCGCGCGCCGAGGCTTCCAGCAGCGCGCCCGTGATGTCCGGACGCACGTCGCCCACCAGCGTCACCCGTGCGACCTTCACGCCCAGGTCGAAGAGGCGGGCTTCCAGGTAGGTGCTGTTGGTGTCCGTGATGAGGCCGGTGACGAGCTCGTCACCGGTGCACAGCAGCTCGACGCGCATGGGCCGGGCATCCTAGCGGCCAGCACGGTCCGCGTCCCGGCTCCCGCGCCTGACTGCTCAGAGGAACGCGGGACCGTCGTCCGTGGCGTTGGGCTCGGAGTCCTCGTCGTCGTCCTCGTCCAGCCCGGCCGCCACCGCCACCGCCGCGACGGCGCCGACCTTGCGCGACGCCAGCCGGCTGCGCACGGAGACCGCGGACTCCACCAGCCCCATGACCAGGTACGCGGCGAAGTACGTCACCAGCACCCAGGCCGGGTGGAACTGCTGGGCGATGAACGCGCCCGTGAGGGCCATGGCCATGAAGACGAGCGCCGTCTTGCGGCTGGGACGCGCGTCCTTGAAGGTGCGGTAGCGCACCGTGGACACCATCAGCAGCGCCAGGGCGCCCACCGCCACCGCCACCGGCACGCGCGCGCCGTCACCGAGCGCCTCGCCCTGGCTGGCCACGTGGTGGGAGATGATGAGGGAGACGAGCACGCCGGCCGCCAGCGGGATGGGGAGCCCCACGAAGAAGCCGCCGCCACCGCCGTGCGGGTTGCGCATGGCGAGCACGTTGAAGCGCGCCAGCCGCATGGCGCCGCAGGCCATGAACGCGAAGGAGATGAACAGGCCCCAGAAGCCCATGGGGGCCAACGCCCACTTGTAGACGAGGAGCGCCGGCGCCGCGCCAAAGGACATGACGTCCGCGAGGCTGTCGAGTTGCATGCCGAAGTCGCTCTGCGTCTTCGTCAGGCGGGCCACCCGTCCGTCGAACCCGTCGAAGAACATGGCGAAGAGGATGGCCAGGGCCGCCTGGTACAGCTGCACCGGTTCAGCCTCACCCGAACACAGGGTGATGGCGTAGAAGCCACAGAAGATGGAGGTGACGGTGAAGAGGTTCGGGAGCACGAACATCAGTTTCCGCAGCTTCATCGTTCCCTCGACTTCCCCAGGTGGTCGGCTGCCCATGTGGCAGAAACGGCGAGGGAACGGACCTTAGCAGGGTTTTATTCGCGCCGGAGTCAGTCCCCGGTCCTATGGGAGGAGAAATGCCGTACGGGCAGTGGGCCCTGTGGGGATTGGCCGCGGCGGCCGTCCTGCTGCTGGTGAACGTGGTGTGGGTCCTGCTCGTGAGGCGCTGGTACCGCCTCAAGGGGCCCCTTCCCGAATTGCTGCGCGTGAAGTGCGCGGATGGGTGGGAGCTGACCGTGCACGCCCGGCGCGCGCCGGTGCGCCGCTTCGCGGAGCCCGTCCTGCTGTGCCACGGGCTGGCGGCCAACCGCTTCACCTTCGACTTCGAGCCGCCCTACTCCGTGGCCCACTACCTCACCGAGGCCGGCTTCGACTGCTTCAGCGTGGAGTGGCGCGGCACCGGGCACTCGCAGCGTCCGCCCAGGGGCCGGCGGCCCACGGACTTCACCGTGGACGACCACATCCATCACGATGGGCCGGCACTGCTGGAGCTGGCGCTGAAGGAGACCGGCGCGAAGCAGGCCTTCTGGCTGGGCCACTCGCTGGGGGGCCTGGTGGGGTACGGCGTGGCGCAGGGGCCCGATGGCGGGAAGCTTGCGGGGCTGCTCGAGCTGGGCGCGCCGGTGTATCTCAAGTCGGAGCCGTTCCTGCGGACGCTCGTCTCGCTGGGCGTGCGCGCGGCGTGGCCCGGGAGCATCCGGCAGTCGTGGGTGAGCGCCAGCATGGCGCCCTTCCTGGGCTACCTCGCGCTGCCCCTGTCGGACATCGTCGTGAACCCCCGGCATGTTCCGCCGCGCGTCCTGCGGCAGCTGTCCGTCAACATGATGGCGGCGATGAGCCGCAAGGTGCTGCTCCAGTTCCAGGACTGGATCTCCCACGACGCGTTCCGTTCCTACGACCGCAAGACGGACTGGCGCGCGGGCATCGCGAAGCTCCAGCTGCCCGTGCTGGTGATGGGCGGCAGCGCGGACCGACTGGCCACCGCGGCCAACGTGGAAGCGCAGTACGCGCTGCTCACGTCACCGGATCGCACACTGCATGTCTTTGGCCGGGACCGCGGGGACAAGATGGACTACGGCCACGGCGACCTCATCTTCGGCACCGGCGCGCCCATGGAGGTCTACCCCGTCATTCGCGAGTGGCTCGAACAGCGCGCCACGCCCCTGCCTCCCACGCCCGCGCCCGCTCAGGGCTGAGGCGGGCGAGCGTCGAGTTGGACGCAGGGGGAGCCCAGTCCTCGCCGGGTGCCCGCGTCGACGTGGCGGAGTTGGACGCGCGTCTTTCCCTCGCAGTCGGTGGAGACCAGCTCGCCCCGCGCGTCCTTCGCGGTGAGGTGCTCCACCTGCAACTGGCCCTCTTCGATGGCCACCAGGATGGAGCCCGGGGTGTCGCGCACGTCGACGTTCCGGGACTCCAGGGTGGCCTTCGAATCCACCGCCAGCGCGGCGAGCCCGCAGCCCGAGAGCCGGGCGCCGCGGAGCGTCGCGCGGGCCCGCTGCGTCGCCAGAACGCAGGTGCCCTTCGCCCCCTCGACGGTCACGGTGTCGACGTCCGCTTCCACCTGGCGCAGGTGGAGCCCGTCTCCCGCGAGGCCATCCGCGGTGCTCACGCCCTTGATGACGCCGTCCCGCAGGCGCACGCGGCCCTGCAGCGCCACCACGCCGTATTCCCGTGAGCCCTCCAGGCGGAAGCGCCGCACCTCCAGGTCCGAGGCGGTGAGCTGAAGCGCTCCGTAGTTGCCCGCGTCCTTCACCGCCACGTCCTCCAGCAGGCCGGTCGTCGCGGTGAGCCCCATCCCCGCGCGCGTGGCGTGCTCCGAGCTGAAGCCCCGCACCGACAGCTGGGCCTGGTGGGCCGTCACGGCGTACTCGTGTCCCTGGACCCGAACGTCCACCAGCGTCAGCGCGCCCCCTACCGTGGAGAACGCCGTGCCCGAGCCCCCCGAGGCTCTCGCCCGTTCGACCTCCGCCACGCCGCCGTCCTGGCTCAGCGCCATCCGGGGGCCCTGGAAGTCCACCCCCTCCAGGCGCACCGTGGCCCCACCCCGGACCCGAACCGCGCGGTCGTGGGCCCCTGTGAACGCGCTGTCCCGGAGGCTCAGGGACGGCGCGGAGCCCGCCACGGGTCCGGCCTCCACGAGCACGCCCACCGCGACCGGCGCCTGGCTGCCCGCCCCTGCCTCGAAGCGAAGCCCCCTGCCCTCCAGCGGACCCGCGCCCAGCCGGATGGCGCCCCGGGCCTGATTCCGGAAGGTCACTGTCTGGAGCCGCACGGGGCCCCGGGCCTCCAGCCCCCAGCCGCCGCCCTCGACCGTCAGGGCCTCCAGGGCGGTATCCCCTGGCGCCTCCACCACGGCGGTGTCGAGGTCCGCTGCGATCAGGATCGTAGAGGACCCCTCTCCCACGAGCCGGGTGCCCTCCGGCAGCCGGAAGGGGCCTTCGTAGCGGCCGGAGGCCAGGTGCACGCGCTTCGGACCGGGGCGGGCCAGGGCGTCAGCCAGCGAACGTAAGGGCCGCTCCCGGGTGCCGTCGCCGCCCGAGGCCCCTCCGTCCACCCAGAGTTCGCCCGTCGCCTGGGGCCGTGGGGACGGCCGCGAGCAGGTGCACAACAGGACGAGGAGCCATGGAAGCAGTCGGGCGGGCACGCGGGCAGGCACTCTAGCCCCCTGATGGCACCCTGCTGGAGCTGGATCAGCAGCGACTGCTAAGTGATCGATTTTCCAATGCCTTTCATGCGGATTCGATCACCAGGCGATCACATTCCCTGATGTGGAAAGCGGGAGTATGAGGATGTATCAAAAGATGCGATCCTCCCCTCTCTCTACAGGGGGTATTTTCAGAGGCCAGTTTTCATCCGGAGGCCGATTTTCCGGCCTGGGAGCAGGTGGCGCATTGACAGTCGAAACCTCGATTTGTTACCTCCGCCATCCGCTCGATCAACGCCAGACAACGCAAGAGGGAGGGGTGTCATGACCAAGGCAGAGCTCGTGGAAGTGGTGGCTGCGCAGTCGAAGCTCACGAAGAAGCAGGCCGCCCAGATCCTCGACAGCGTCTTCACCAACATCGGCAAGGCGGTGAAGAAGGACACCCGCTTCAGCTACCCCGGGTTCGGCACGTGGTCGCTGCGTTCGCGCAAGGCTCGGAAGATCCGCAACCCGCAGACCAACGAGATGATGAAGCTCAAGGCGTCGAAGACGGTCGGTTTCCGTCCGGCCAAGGAGCTGAAGAACTCGCTGTAGTCGCAGGGCCGTCGTGAAGGCCCGTCCCCCTCAGGGGCGCGAACCCGTGGCCGGGTGACGCCCCTGGGACGTGAGGACGGGGGATTCCGCCGGGATGCGGGCCACGGGACGCTCCTCGTCCGGGGCCGCCTCGGGGGCGACGAGCGCCTCCAGCGGATCCAACGAACTGCCGTCGTGCCAGAGCTCGAAGTGGACGTGGACGCCGGTCGCCAGGCCTGTGTCCCCCGCGAGCCCCACGACTTCGCCCCTCGCCAGCACCTCGCCGGTCGTCACCAGGACCTCGGACAGGTGGCTGTAGCGCGTCACCCACTGGCCGTCGTGCTGGACCTCCACCATCTTGCCGTGGTCGCCGTTCCAGCCGGCGCGCAGGACGACGCCCCGGTCCGCGACGCCCACGGGCTGGCCCCGGCGCGCCGCCAGGTCCACGCCCGAGTGGCGGCGCAGCCGCCCGGTGATGGGGTGCCAGCGGTCGCCGTAGAGGCTGGTGATGGTGACCGGCTCCACGGGCCAGGCGAGGCGCGGCGGGCCGGAGGGCTCCGGCGGCTGCTCCCAGCGGCGCAGCGTGGACGCGCGCACGATGAGGCGGCCCACGCGCACCACGACGGCCTCCGCGAGCGAGCCCGGCATGTCGCCGTACAGGCGCGCGTCCTGCTCCAGCTCCGCCTCCATCACGCCCCGGGCGCGCGTCAGGTCGCGGGTGTCGGTGTGCTCCACCGGCCGGGCCAGGAAGGCGTCCAGGGCCGCGTTCATCGCCTCCCAGTTGCGCACCTGCTCGGCGGGCATGGCGCTGCCGCGCTGGACCTTCGCGCGGTAGGCCTGGGCCTGCTGCGTGAACGCGGCGAGGGCGGCTTCGAGCTCCGGGGAGCGTTCGGGCGTCAGGGGCCCACGGGCGCGGTCAGGTTCGCGGGGAAGGAAGGGCGTGCCGGTGCTGGCGAAGCCGCTGTCGCCCGAGGTGGCGTACAGCTCTTCAAAGCTCATCTTCCCCGGCCGCGGCGTCGCGCAGGCGGAGAGGGCCAACAGGGCAAGGACGGCGGGTCGGCGCACGGCGCGGCGAGCCTACCACGCGCGCCGGGCCGTCCACCCACCCTGGGGGCGTGGATCATTTCCCATGGCGCACAGGTGCGTGCGGTTCGCACCTGGTGGCGTGGACGGGGTGGCTCGCCTCTCGGGGCTGCCCGTCCGCGGCCAGTGCTGCCCGGGTCAGCCGGCGAAGGCCTTGCGGATGCGCGCCAGGGCGTCGTCGATGTCCGCGGCGGACACGTCCAGGTGGCACACGAGGCGGATGGAGTGCGGGCCGGTGGGGTTGGCGAGCACGCCCTGCTTCAGCAGCAGCGCGGAGGCCTCCGCCGCCGGACGCACCAGGTCCGCGAACACCATGTTCGTCTCCACCCGCGCCAGGTCCACCTTCACGCCCGGCACCTGGGCCAGGCCTTCCGCCAGCCGGCGCGCGTTGGCGTGGTCCTCGGCCAGGCGCTCCACGTGGTGCTCCAGCGCGTACAGCGCCGCCGCCGCGAGGATGCCCGCCTGCCGCATGCCTCCGCCCAGCCGCTTGCGCAGCCGCCGCGCCTCGCGGATGACGTCCTTCTTGCCTGCGAGCGCCGAGCCCACCGGCGCGCCCAGCCCCTTGGAGAAGCACACCGACGTCGAATCCGTCAGCGACGCCCACGCGGACGCGGGCTGGCCCGCCGCCACCTCCGCGTTGAACAGCCGCGCGCCGTCCAGGTGCACCGCGAGCCCGGCCTTGCGCCCCGCCTCCACCACCGCCTTGAAGCGCTCCACCGGCCACACCGTGCCGCCGCCGCGGTTGTGCGTGTTCTCCAGCGACAGCAGGCGCGTGCGCGGGTTGTGGATGTTGTCCTCGCGCACCGCCGCCGTGACGGTCTCCGGCTTCAGCAGGCCGCGCTCGCCCGGCAGGGGCCCCGGCTGCACGCCCCACAGCGCCGGCACCGCGCCGCCTTCGTACTGGAGGATGTGGCTGCCCTCCTCCGTGAGCACCTCGTCGCCGGGGCGGCAGTACGCGCCGATGGCGATCTGGTTCGCCTGCGTGCCGGAGGGGACGAAGACGGCGGCCTCCAGTCCGAGCCGCTCGGCCACGCGCTCCTCCAGCCGGCGCACTGTGGGGTCCTCGCCGTAGACGTCGTCACCGACCTCCGCATCGGCGATGAGCCTGCGCATGGCGGGCGTGGGCTTCGTCACGGTGTCGGAGCGGAAGTCGATGGGCTTCATGGTTCTCCTCGCTGCGTGAAAAGGGATGCCCCGCCATGGCGCTTGGGCGGGGCCGCCCCGTGACATACAACGCCCGCGTGGCCCGGCGAGAGACAGTGGGTGAGAAGCGGCAGCGTGCGGTGTCGGTCCTGGACGGTCTGGAAGCAGCCATGCCGGACGCCCGCATCGAGCTGGACTACCGCACGCCGCTGGAGCTGCTGGTCGCCGTCATCCTGTCCGCGCAGTGCACCGACAAGCGCGTCAACCTGGTGACCCCTGCCCTGTTCGCCCGCTTCCCGGATGCCCAGGCCTACGCGCGCGTCGAGCCCACGGACGTGGAGCCCTTCATCCGCACCTGCGGGCTGTACCGCGCGAAGGCGAAGAACATCGTCGCCACGGCGCGCGCGCTGGTCGCGGAGCATGGCGGACAGGTGCCGCTGACGCGCGACACGCTGGCGCAGCTGCCGGGCGTGGGGCTGAAGACGGCGGGCGTGGTGTGCATCCACCTGGGCGGCGACGCGGCCTTCCCCGTGGACACGCACGTGAAGCGGCTGGCGTACCGGCTGGGCTTCACCACCCACGAAGACCCGGACAAGGTGGAGAAGGACCTGCAGGCGCTGCTGCCTCGCGAGCGGTGGACGCTGGGGCATCAGCTGCTGGTGTGGCACGGGCGGCGCACGTGCTTCGCGCGCTCGCCCGATTGCGGCTCCTGCGTGGTGGCGGACCGGTGCCCGAAGAAGGGCGTGCGCGCCACCGCGAAGGCCTAAGCGGACGCCGGAGCGCCCTGCTCGCGCGAGGCCTTGAGCTTCTTCATGCGCTTGCGGATGAACTCGCGCTTGAGCGTGGAGACGTGGTCCACGAAGACGGTGCCGTCCAGGTGGTCCGTCTCATGCTGCACGGCGATGGCCAGGAGGCCGTCACAGCGCAGCGTCTGCTCCTGGCCCTCTTCGTCCAGGTAGCGCACCGTGGCGAAGGCGGCGCGGTCCACGTCCTCGGCTTCACCGGGGATGGAGAGGCAGCCCTCCGTGTAGGTCGTCTCCCCTTCGAGCAGGACGAACTCCGGGTTGATCATCGCCAGGGGCTTGGAGTCCGGCTGCTGCGGCCGGGTGTCCAGGACGATGATGCGCTGGAGGATGCCCACCTGAGGGGCGGCGAGACCGACGCCCTCGGCGGCGTACATGGTCTCGAACATGTCCTTGATGAGCGCGCGGACCTTGTCGTCCACCTTCGCCACCGGCTTGGCCTTCTGCTTCAGGATGGGGTCGGGCCAGATGAGAATCTCGCGAACCATGGAGGGGACTCTTAACCCCTCCGGACCGCGACGGGCAACCGTTCCACCGGGCATCAGTCGAGCAGATTACGGGCGTACTCGCCCCGCAGGCGGTCGTCTCCCAAGGCCCGGGCGGCTTCCGTCAACACCGCGCGGATCTGTTGCGCCCGGTGCTGGAGCGCGGGGTCCGGATGGCCGGCGAAGCGCAGCGGGTGGAACTCGGCGGCGAGCAGTGCGTAGGCCCGCTTGACCTCCTCGCTTCCAGCCGAGCGTGCGAGCCCCAACACGGTGAAGTAGTCCGCGTCCTGGATCTCCTCGAACTTGGCTTCCAGGCGGTGCACGTCCAGCTCCGGCGGCAGGTTGCCCTGGGCGTCCTCCGACGGCGGATGCAGCGCGATGAGGCCCAGCGTCCTCGCCACCGCGAGCGTCTTGAGCGCGCCGTCCTGCGGCAGGCCCGCGCCCAGGAGCAGTGACTCCAGTGTGCGTTCGCCGTCCACGGCCTGGAGGAGCTGGAGCTCGCGGGCGGAGAGGCCGAAGTCCGCGGGGGGCATGTGCGCGTCGCCTCGGGCGACCTGGGCTCGCAGGGAACCCGCCGCGTCCAGGAGCGATTCGGCGGTGAGCGTGTTGCGCAGCCCTTCCGCGAGCAGGTGCAGCGGCGGGCGCGTGGCGGCGGCGAGCGCCACCTCGTGGGGCGCGGGCTCCGGCACCAGGCGGTAGAGCGTGGAGGGCTCCGAGAGCGCGTCCAGGAAGACCTGTTCGGTGTAGCGCTGGACCAGCGGGACGGACTCGGCTTCGCGCACGTAGCCGCGCCCTCGCAGGGCTTCCAGCAGCGTGCCGGTGGTGGCGCTGCGCACGAGCCGCAGCTCGGCTTCCTGGCGCGCGTCGATGAGGCCGTCCGCGCGGGCGCGGTCGACGAGGGATTCCCCCTGCGCGGAGGACGCGGCGCCGACCAGGGCTCCGTCGCGCAGCCAGAGGACGCGCAAGGCGTTCATCACCTTGAGTTCCAGGCGCACCTCCATGCGCGCGTCGCAGAGGCGCAGGATGAGGCGCGCGAGGCCTTCCTGCGTGAGGCTGCCACTGCGGGCCACCGCCATCTCCGGACGGCCGGGCGATTCGAGGGGGATGATGGTGGCGCGGGCCTGGGCCGCGGCTTCCTCCGCGTCCCGCTGCGCTCGGGCTTCGAGTTCTTCGCGCTCGCGTTCGGCCTGGAGGCGCTGTTCGACGGCTTCCGCTTCGAGCCTCGCGCGGGTTTCGCGCTCGCGGGTGAGCTCCTCGCGGAGCTGGTCGAGCTGCGCTTGCAGGGTGTCTCTGGCCTGCGTGAGGTCCGTGGATTCGGAGCGAGCGCGGGCTTCGGCTTCGGTGCGCGCCTGGGTCTCGGCGGCGAGGCGGGACTCCGCGGCGGTGCGGGCCTGGGACTCGGTTTCGAGGCGGGCTTCGAGGTCCTGGCGGGCACGGGCCTCGGAGTCGAGGCGGACTTCCAGCACGGTGCGCAGCCGCCCCTCGGAGGTGGCTTTGGCGGTGGCTTCGGCGGCCTTCTGCTCGGCCTGAAGGGCGCGGGCTTCCGCGGCGGTGCGGGCCTGGAGCTGCTGGTCGGCGGTGGCTTCCGCTTCGGCGCGGGCCTGTTCGGCCTGGGCCAGGCGGGTCCGTGCGAGTTCGTCCGCGTCGGTCCGGGCGTGCGTGGACTGCTCCGCGCGGGCCTCCGCCTGGGCGAGGGACTCCGCGAGTTGATCCGCCCGGGCCTTGGCCTGGTTCAGCTCCTGCGTGAGCTGCTCGATGCGGGCCTGGGCCTCGGTGCCAACGCGGGTGGATTCCTCCGCGCGCGCCTCGGTCTCCGTGCGCGCCTGGGCGAGCTGCTCGATGCGGGCTTCGGCCTCGGTGCGCGCCTGCGCGAGCTGCTCCGCGCGGGCCTCTGCTTCGGCTCGTGCCTGCGTGAGTTGTTCGATGCGGGCTTCGGCCTCGGTGCGCGCCTGCGCTAGCTGATCCGCGCGGGCCTCTGCTTCGGCTCGTGCCTGCGTGAGTTGTTCGATGCGGGCTTCGGCCTCGGTGCGCGCCTGAAGGAGCTGCTCCGCGCGGGCCTCTGCTTCGGTGCGCGCCTGAAGGGACTGTTCCGCACGGGCATTCGCTTCGGCGTGTTCCTGAGTGAGCTGCTCGATGCGCGATTCGGCTTCGGCACGTGCCTGCGTGAGCTGATCTGCTCGGGCTTCGGCTTCAGTGCGCGCCTGCTCAAGCTGTTCCGCTTGGGCTTCCGCTTCGGTGCGCGCGCGGACGAGTTCTTCGATGCGAACTTCGGCTTCAGTGCGCGACTGCGTGAGCTGATCCGCGCGCGCCGCTGCTTCGGCACGTGCCTGCTCCAGCTGCTCGGCGGTCTTCTTCGCTTCGGCGTTGAGCTGCTCTTCGCGGGCCAGGGCCTGCTTCAGCTGCTCGGTGTTTTCGGTGGCTCGTGCTTCGGCCTGATTCAGGGCCTGCGTCAGCTGCTCCACGCGGGCCTCCGCCTGGAGCAGTGCTTCGGCGGGCTGCGCGGCCTGGGCTTCGGCTCGCTGGCGGGCCTGCTTGAGCTGCTCCATGCGGGCGTTGGCCTGGTTCAGCGTCTCCGCGAACCGCGCCTCGTTCTGCTGCCTCGCCGCATCCGCGTCTTCCGCTCGGGCCAGGGCTTCGGCCAGGGCTTCCTCGGCCTTCGCGGCACGGGCTTCCGCCTGGGCCAGGGCTTCGGCGTTTCGTTCAGCGGTGGCTTCCGCGGCGGCTCGGGCCTCCTCGGCCTGGCTCACGGCCTGGGCGGACTGTCTTGCCTTGGTTTCACCCTGGAGCAGCACCTGCGCCAGTTGCTGCGCCCTGGCCTCCACCTGCGCCAGTGCCTGCGCGGATTGCTTCGCCTTCGCCTCGGATTGCGCCAGCGCCTGCGTGGCCTGCTGCACCCGCGTCTCCGCCTGGGCCAGCGCCTGCACGGACTGCTTCGACTTCGCTTCGGACTCGGCCAGCGACTGGGCCAGCTGGTGCGCTCGCACCTCCACCAGGGACAGCGCTTGCGCGGAGTGCTTCACCTTCGCTTCGGCGGTGGTGCGCGCCTTCGCCTCCGCCTCGGCCCTGGCTTCCGCCTCGGCGAGCCGCGTTTCCAGGTCCGAGCGGAGCGCGGCGTCCTTGCTGTCGCGGCCCTCCGCCTGCTCGGACTCGGATTGCGCTCGCTGACGCGCGTCCTCTCGGGCCCTGGATTCGGCTTCCGCGCGGGCTTCGGCCGCGATTCTTGCTTCAGTCTCCGCTGCGAGCCGCGCTTCCACGTCCGTGCGTGCGGCCTGCTCCAGCTCGGCGCGGGCTTCGGCCTCCTCGCGCGTCTGCGCTTCCTGGCGGGCTCGGAGCTCGGCCTCCTCGCGCGCCTGGACCTCCGTGGCCAGGCGCTTCTCGAGTTCGACGAGTTCGAGCCGGGCCATCTCCGCGAGGGCTTCGGCTTCGCGGCGGTCGCGCGCCTCGGCCTCCGCGCGGGCTTCGGCCTCCACGCGGCTTCCAGCCTCGGAGGCGAGCCGTGCCTCGACCTCCGCGAGGGCCTCCGTCGCCGACACGGCCCGGACTTCCGAGGCCTCTTTCGCCTCCGAGGCCTGCTTCAACAGGGACTCGGCTCGGGCTCGGGCGTGGACCTCCGCTTCGGCCCGCACCTCCACGGCGCTCCGGGCCTCGACCTCCGCGTCCGCTTCGAGCCGCGCGTCTTCGCGTGCCCGCTCTTCGCTCGCGATGCGCTCTTCCAGCTCGACGCGGAGCGACTGCTCCGATTCGGCCAGGGCTTCCGCGTCCGCGGCCCGGGCCTCTGCCTCCTCGATGGCGGCGTGGGCCAGCGCGAGTTCCTCACGCAGCGATTCCAGCTCCGCGGCGAGCTCCGACGACGGCTCGGCCGCGTCCGTGCGCGCTGGCGCGGAGGCTTCCTGCTCCTGGGTGCGCGTCTTGTTCGCCCGCTGCAGTCCTCCGGGCACCTGCAGCGGCGACGACGGTGCCTGGGCTTCGAGCCGTGCGTCCGCGCGCGACGAGGCCCCGTCGCGCGGATTCGAGGAGGCCGACTCACCCGTTCCGGACGCGTCGCTCAGGCCCGCGGCGCTGCCACCAGCTCGCGCCGCATCGCCCACTCCGGACTCGTCGCCCGGGCGCGTGGAGGTGCCGTCCGATGCCGCAGCACCGGCCTTGTCGCTCAGGCCCGCGGCATTGACGCCCGCACCTGCCGAATTGCCCAAGCTGCTTCCCGCGCCTGTTGCGTCACCCGAGCTCGCGGGCGAGGCGCCGACAGTCGCCACGACGCCCGCGCTGCTCTTCCCGGACGAGCGCAGCGGGACCCGGGCCGCGACACGCAGCGGCCGCTCGGGACTCGCACGCTCCGCCGCTCCACCATCGCGCGACGCCTTGGCCTCATCCGGACGCGACCCCGCCTTGTCCGGCTTCGCGGCATCACCCTTCGCGCGTGCCGCCTCCGTCGGGCTCCCGGTGCCCGCCGGCTCCGCCCACTGGAGGGGCTTGGACCCCTCCGTCTTCGCATCCTCGACGGTCTCCGAGTCGAACCAGTCCGACCCCACCGGCTTCGCGTTAGAAGAGGAGGACTCCTCATCCCGCTCACGCGCGTCGGCGGAGGCCTTGAGGTCCGCCTCCAGCACGTCCCAGTTCGACAGGCCCGCCGCCGCCAGCTCCTCCGCGGTCGGCTCCGCGGGCGCGCCCTCCTCCGCCGCCACGTCGTCCGCGACCGAACCGAAGTCCGTCCCGTCAGAG
>NZ_RAVY01000064.1:0-43926 GCF_003611625.1 Corallococcus sp. CA054B | reverse complement strand
GTGCTGGGAGGGGCGGGTTTGCGCGCGTCGCTCATCGGAGGCGGAGTGTAGAGGGGGCAGTGCGCCGGTGGCTACTGGCCCTTGAGCACCTGCAGGGCCTTGCTGGCCACCGCGTTGTCGGGCTGGGTCTCCAGCACCTTCCCCAGCCAGCGCTCCGCTTCGCTCGCGGCCTTCTGGCGGTCCTCGGGACGGCGGGCCTTCTGGGCCTCCTCGGTGTAGAGCAGGCCCAGGCGCAGGGCGAACTCGGTGTTCTCCGGGTCCTTGTCCGCCACGACCTTCAGCTCCCGCTGCGCGGCCGCGTAGTCCCCCTGCAGCTGGTACACGAGCGACAACTTGCCGCGCGCGGCCGCCGAGTCCGGCGCCAGCGTCACGGCCACCTGGAAGGCCTCCTTCGCGGTGTCCAGGTCCCGGGCCTCCAGGCGCAGGTCGCCCAGGCGGAACCAGGCCAGGTCCAGCAGCGGGTTGAGCGCCACGGCCTTCTCGAAGGCGGTGCGCGCCGCGTCCGTGCGCTGCCGCGTCAGGTACAGCTCGCCCAGGTAGAGCTGGTTCTTGCCGTCATGGGGGGCGCGCTCGATGGCTTGCTTGAACTCGTCCACGGCGCGGCCGGCGTCATCCAGGCGCTGGTAGGCGAGCCCCAGGAGGGCGTGCACCACGGCCAGGTCCGGGTAGTCGTGGAGGATCTCCTCGAAGGCGATGAGGGCGTGCTGGGGCGCGTCCAGTTCATGCAGGTAGCGCATGCCCTCCTCGAGCTTCGCCTCCGCCGCCTTGGGGAAGTTCTGGAAGGGGTCCGCCAACGGGTTCATCAGCGCCCGCGCGGTGGCGACCTCCGCGGGGGTGGGGTTGCCGCGCACGACGGTGCCCAGGGCCTCCACGGCGCCCGCCGTGTCGCCCGTCCGGGCCAGGGCCTTGGCCAGGGGCAGCTTCCAGCCCGCGCGCTCCGGGGCCAGCTCCACGGCCTTGCGCAGCGGTCCCAGGGCGGCGGCGTACTGCTCGGACTCCAGGCGCGCCACGCCCAGGCGGTAGTGGAACTCCGCGGTGGTGGGGGACAGCGCGATGGCGCGCTCGAAGGCGGCCACGGTGGGGGCGCCCGCGTCCCGGGCCCTGGAGAAGAGCGTCAGGCCCAGCATGTACTGGTCCACCGCGCGCTCGTTCTTCGCGATGGCCTGGCGCAGCTCCTCCGCCCAGGCGTCCGCGCGGCCGGCCTTCACGTGGGCCTCGGTAAGGGCTCGGGCCACGTCCACGTCGTCCGGCGTGCGCGCGTGCAGCTCCCGCAGGAGCTTCATCGCCTCATCCGGCTGATTGCCGTCCAGGTATGCGCGCGCCTGGGCCTGGGGAGACAGCGCCGGGGCCTGGGCCTGGCCGTGGCCGCAGCCGGTGGCGAGCAGCCCCAGCCCCAGGAGGGCGGCGGGCCAGCGGAGCGTGCGGAGGCGGTTCGAGGGCGGCGTCAGGGGCACGGGGAGCTCAGGAGGCTTTGGATGTGACGGAGGAGGCAAGCTGCGCGACGCCCTCGCGGTTCGGCGCGGCGACGGCCGTGTCCGGATCACCGCCCTTGCCGCCCAGGGAGAGGCTGTCGGCGATGATCTGCGCGCGCACGGCGCGGGCCAGTCCTTCACGGTCGTTGTCCGCGAAGCCGGTGGTGTCGATGGGGCGGCCAATCTTCACGCGCACCGGGCCCGGGGTGATGTTCCACGAGTTCTTGGGCATCACGTTGTCGGTGCCCTCGATGGTGACGGGGCAGATGGGCACGCGGGCCTTGAGCGCGAGCGCGAAGGGGCCCTTCTTGAAGGGCAGCACGCGGCCGTCCGGGGAGCGGGTGCCCTCCGGGTACAGGAAGATGCTGGTGCCCGCGCGGATCTTCCGGGCGGCTTTTTCAAGCGACGCGATGGCGGACGAACGGTCCCCACGGTCGATGAAGATGTGGCCCGCGAGCCAGAGGTACCAGCCGATGAACGGCACGAAGCGCAGCTGCGACTTGGCGACGAAGCGGAAGTCCACCGGCACGGCGAGAAAATGGGCCGGGATGTCGAGTGTGGACAGGTGGTTGCCGACGTAGATGGTGGGCCGCTTCGGGTCCACGTTTTCCCCGCCCATGACCTCCAGCTTCGCGCCCCCGGCCCAGAGGAGCACGGGCGACCAGAGCCTGCGGGCGACGGCGACCGAACGCGACGGGTTGAGCGTCACCAGCATGGCGAGGCAGGCCACCGGGAAGCAGACCATGGACCAGACTGTCGCCACGAAGATGCACCACAGCTTGCGCAGCATGCGTCGCCTTTCCTCCTACCGGGGGACCTGAGCGCCGGAAGGACCCCGGGGGTGCCGCTCCCCCGTCGTGCAGGCAGGCGGCGCGGCATGAACGCCGGCTCGGGCTCCTGGACGTGCGGAACGGTGCGGGGGCATGCACTTTATCTACCATGGCTCCCCTCGCCATTGTTTCTGGTGAATGCCGCTCGCCGGGGTTACAAGCAAGGGTGGCGTGGCCAGGAAAAAGTTCATCGCCATCGCGGGCAACATCGGGGCCGGAAAGACGGAGCTCACGTCCTTCCTGTGCCGGAAGTACGGCCTCACGCCGTCCTTCGAGCCCAATGACCAGAACCCCTACCTCGCGGATTTCTACAAGGACATGAAGACGTGGGCGTTCCGCTCGCAGCTCTTCTTCCTGACGCACAAGTTCCGACTGCACAGGGAACTGGAGCGCACACCCGGCACCGTGCTCCAGGACCGGACCCTCTACGAGGACGCGGAAATCTTCGCCAAGAACCTCCACCGGCAGCGGCTCATCGACAAGCGGGACTGGTCCACCTACTGGGAGCTGTATCAGACCATCTCCCAGTCGCTCCGGCCGCCCGACCTGATGATCTACCTGCGCTGCCCGGTGGCCACGCTGAAGGAGCGCATCCGCCTGCGCGGGCGGACCATGGAGAAGGACATCCCGACCGCCTACCTGAAGCGCCTCAACGCCCTCTACGAGGAGTGGTTCGAGGGCTACTCGCTGTCACCGGTGCTGGTGCTGGGGACGGACAAGCTGGACTACCTCACCAACCTGGTGGACCGCGTGGACCTCTTCCGGCAAATCGAGAAGCACCTGTGAAGGAGGTCTACGTCCTGGCCACCGAGCAGTCCGTGCCGCCTTCCCTGGACGCGCTGCGCGCGGCGTTCGCGACGGACGAGGTGGAGTTCGTGCCGCACGAGGGCGACTGGGGCTTCACCGTGCGGGCGGATGGCTCGGAGGTGAAGGTGGTGCTCAAGCCCCTGGGCGACGGCCGTCCTCGGGTCCCCCAGGAGCTGTTCAGCGGCAGCCCGGAGGCCTTCGCGCGCGTGGAGAAGTCCCAGGCCTGCTACGCGTTCCTGCTGGAGCCGGGCGGCGCGCAGCCCACGCTGCCCGTCTTCGAGGCGCTGTGGACCGTGCGCACGCTGATGGAGCAGGCGCCGGGCGTGCTGGTGGACCTGACGGCGTTCAAGCTGCACGAGCCCGAGGACGTGGTCGAGATCACCGAGCTGGACTTCGACATCCGCGACCATGTGCACCTGCACGCCATCGAGCTGGCGGAAGGGGACACGCCGCTGTGGGTGCACTCGCACGGGATGGAGAAGTTCGGCGCGCGCGACGTCGAAATCTTCCACCTGGGCGAGGGCGACCTCCTGGCCGCGGAGAGCTTCCTCCACGAGCTGTGCACGGACCTGGCGTTCGCGCAGGGGCCGGCGCTGCGCTCGGAGGTGGCCACCAGCGAGGGCCAGAGCTTCACCCTGGTGCCGTCGGAAGAGGCCCGCGCGAACCTGCTGGGCGTGCCGCTGGATGCCTTCGAGGGCCACGAGGGGCTGTTCCTCACGGTGGTGTCGCCCCTGGGCCGGCACAACACGGCGGAGCTGCTGGCGACGTACCGGGAGCGCTTCGCCAAGGAGCCGGCCGAGCAGACCCAGGCCATGCACGAGGAGGCGCAGGCGCTGTTGCCCGCGTTCCTGGCGCGCTTCCAGCGCAAGGGGTTGATGGAGCCCCTCACATTCCTGGTGCGGGCCCCCTTCGAGACGCACCCGGAGGGCGAGGTGGTGGTGGAGAACCTGTGGCTGGAGGCGGTGGCCCGGGACGAGGGCTCCGTCGTGGGCCGGCTGGTGGATGGCGCGGTGCACACCACGGAGTGGCGCAAGGGGGCCCACGTGGAGGTGGAGGAGAAGCAGATCAACGCCCTGGCCATCGCCCGGGAGGGCCGCGCGCTCAACGAGTCCGAGCTGCGCGCTCTTTTGAACGCCGAACGCCCCATGTAGCGCTGTGCGTCCAACCCGACGCGTCTTGCGGGCGCCCCGAGGGGCACTGCTAGGCTTCCCGTCCGCATGCCGGCATTGCTGCTGCTCACGGGGCCCTCGGCGGGGCGCCGGTACGAGGTCGTCTCCCAGCTGACCCTCGGCCGCAGTCCCTCCTGCGACATCCCGCTGGAAGACGACCAGGTGTCGCGCCGCCACGCGCAGCTGTTCCTGGACACCGTCGCGGGACAGGTGCGGCTGCGCGACCTGGGCTCCACCAACGGCACGCTGCTCAACGGGCAGCGGCTGGCGCTCCAGGAAGAGGCGGTGCTGCGGCCGGGTGACCGGATGCGCGTGGGCGCCACCATCGCGGTGTACGAGCCGCCGCCGGTGTCCATCGTCGACGAGCCCTCGGGCGTGGTCGCTCCGGAGCCGGAGCACGTGCCCATCGAGGAGGTGCTGCCGCACGTGGGCGCGGCCGCGGCGATGTACTCGGCGGGGACGGCGCTCCTGGGCGCCACCAGCGAGGCCATGGTGCTGCGGCGGCTGTCGGAGGAGACGGTGCACGCGCTCAACGCGGATCGCGCCGCGGCGCTCCTGGGTGGCCCGGAGGGGCTTCGCACGGCGGCGGTGTCCGGCGCGGCGTCCGTGGAGGTGCCTCGCGCGCTGGTGCAGGCGGCGCTGGAGCGCAAGGAGCTGGGTCGCACGGACACGGCGCTGTGCTCGCCGCTGGTGGCTTCGGGCGGGATGCCCTTCGGCGTGCTGTACGTGGAGCGCGAGGAGTCGCCATTCACCGAGGGCGAGGGCCAGCTGCTCGCGGCGCTGGGGCGGCTGGGCGGCGAGGCCTATACGGCGGTGCGCTCGCGCGGGGAGGCGGAGGCCGCGGAGACGCCGTGGGTGACGCCGCTGGGGACGTCGCGGGCGTTCCGGGGCGTGGTGGAGGAGGCGCGGCGGGCGGCGGGCAGCGCCGCCCCGGTGGTGCTGCACGGCGAGCCGGGCACGGGCAAGGCGCTGCTGGCGCACTTCCTCCACGGGAAGTCCCCTCGCGCGCTGGGGCCGTGGGTGACGGTGGAGTGCCGTCAGTCCCTGGAGGCGGTGGAGGTGGCGCTCTTCGGCCGTGCGGGGGCGCCCGGACAGCCGCCGGTGACGTCCGCGGTGCTGCGCGCGGACGCGGGCACGCTGCTCCTGCGCCACGTGGAGGCGCTTCCCCGGCCCGCGGCGGAGCGGCTGGCGCGGATGCTGGCCCGGCGCGCGGCTCCGGCACGGCAGGGCGGGGAGGAGCCCGTGGACGTGCGCATCGTCGCCACCAGTGCTTCACCGGTGTCGCGGCTCGCGTCCCGGGGAGAGTTCGACGCGGCGCTGGCCCGGGGGCTCGCGGGCTTCGAGCTGGAGGTGCCGCCCCTGCGGGAGCGGCGAGGGGACGTGCCGGTGCTGCTGGAGCACTTCGCGCTGCGCGGTGCCCGCCAGGGCGGACGGGAGGCTCCGGTGCTGGGACCGGAGGCCCGGCGCCTCCTGGCCGAGTATCCGTGGCCGCAGAACGTGCGCGAGCTGGAGCTGGTCGCGGAGCGGCTGGGACGCGTGTACGCGGCGGGCCACGTGGGCATCCCGCAGCTGCCTCCAGAGGTGCGCGAGGGCGCGGTGGGGCAGGCGCCTCGCACGTTGCAGGAGCAGGTGGCCCGCCTGGAGCGCGACGCCATCGCGGAGGCGCTTCGCGAGTCCGGCTGGAAGAAGGTCCGTGCGGCGGAGCTGCTGGGCATCAGCCGGCCCACGCTCGACCGGAAGATGGAGGAGTACGGGCTGACGCTGGAGCGGGGGACTCGCGGCTGAGCGCGGTCAGGCCTTCGTGATGGCGGTGTCCTTGCGGCGGCTGATCAACACGCCCGTGAGGATGAGCGCCGCGCCGAGCACCTGGAACAGGGTGGGGCGCTCACCGCGGACGGCCCAGGCGGTGAGGGCGGCGACCACGGGGATGCCAGTGCCGTAGAGCGTCGTGCGGTTGGTGCCCACCTGCTGCACGCTGCGGAACCACACGAAGTACGCGAGCACCAGCGGCACCAGCGCCGAGTACACGAGCGCCACCCATCCCGCCGCACCCACGCGCGACGCGTCCATCTCGATGACCTGGGAGGCGCCGGCCAGCACGACGCCTGGGGCTCCCGTGAGCATGGTGATGGCGGTGAGGCGCAGCGCGGAGATGCCTTCTCCCACGGCGCGCGTGCCCACCGTGTAGATGGACCAGCACAGCGAGCTGCCGACAATCAGCGCATCGCCCGTCCACGTCGCCGCGCCCAGGTTCGGGCCTCGCGCGCCGACGACCAGCAGCGTGCCCACCACCGCGAGCGAGAGCCCCGCGACGACCGGGCGCCGCAGCCGTTCGATGCCCAGCGCCGCGCCCAGCGCCGCCGTCACCACCGGGCTCACCGCCGTGAGCATGCCGCTGTTGGCCGCAGTGGTGCGCGCGAGCCCTTCGATGAAGCACAGCTGGTACAGCGTGTTGCCCACGAACCCCAGTGCGGTGAGCCGCAGGAACGCCTTCCACGGCATCGGCTTGTGGCCTTCCACCGCGAGCAACACGAGCCCCATCGCGAGCGCCGCGAGCCCGAAGCGCAGCGACATGAAGGCCCGTGCCGGCATGCCCTCCAGCGCGTCCTTCACCAGGGTGTAGTTCGTCCCCCAGACGACCACGACGGCGAGCATCGCCAGGTCGGAGGCGGAGAGGAGACGGGCAGGCGCTGCGACCGCGGGCGACGAGGTGCTCACGGCGGCGGGGCATAGGGCGACGCGAGGCCGGATGCAACCGACGGAGCTGCAACGAACACGCAGGCCGTCTGGTGACACGCACGCTCGGTGCTCTCCCAGGGGGAGGCGACACCGGGCCGACGTTTCCCCACGCCCGTGCTTGTCCGGCCGGCCGTGCCGTGGCGTAAATGCCCGCCCATGGACTTCCGTTATTCGGACGAGGTGCGGCGCGCGAAGGACTCCGGGCAGCCGCTGGTGGCGCTGGAGACGAGCGTCGTCGCGCAGGGCCTGCCGTACCCGGACAACCTGGCCGCTGCTCGCGCGTGCGAGGAGGCCATCCGCCGCGCCGGCGCCGTGCCCGCGCCCATCGCGCTCGTGGACGGCGAGGTGTGGATTGGCCTGGAGGACGCCGCGCTGCGCCGCCTGGCCGAGGGCAAGGAGAAGCTCCTCAAGGTGGGCTCGCGCGACCTGGCCGTGGCGGTGGCCACCCGCGCCAGCGGCGGCACCACGGTGAGCGCCACGTGTGAGCTGGCCGCGGCGGCGGGCATCCGCGTCTTCTCCACCGGCGGCATCGGTGGCGTGCACCGGGGCGCTTCCGAACACTGGGACATCTCCCAGGACATCGCGGCCCTGTCTCGCTACCCCGTCGCGGTGGTGTGCGCGGGCGCCAAGTCCGTGTTGGACCTGCCCAAGACGATGGAGCTGTTGGAGACCGCGGGCGTGCCCGTCATCGGCGTGGGCACGAACGAGCTGCCGTCCTTCTACAGCCGCGAGTCCGGCCTCTCCCTGGAGCACCGCGCGGACGACGCGGAGGCCGCCGCGCGCATCGCCCACGCTCGCTTCGAGACGCTGGGGCAGGGCGGCGTGCTCTACACCGTGCCGCCTCCGGTGGAGGCCGCGCTGCCTCGCAACGACGTGGAGCTGCACATCGCGTCGGCGCTGGCGGACGCGGACCGGCAGGGCGTGCGCGGCAAGGCCGTGACGCCGTTCCTCCTGGGCGAGATGGCGAAGCGCACCGGGGGCAAGACGCTCAAGACGAACCTGGCGCTCCTGGAGAACAACGCGCGCTTCGCGGGGGCGCTGGCCGTGGCCTACGCCCGCCTCGCGAAGCGCTGAACGCCGCGCGGAATCAGGCCGTGCGGTGCTGGAACCAGGACATCAGGTCTTCCAGCGCCGCGCGGTCCACGTCGTCGAAGGTGTTCTTGTGCTCGGAGTCGATGTCGAGCACCGCGATGAGTTCGCGGTTGCGCCCGTACACCGGCACCACGATCTCCGACGCGGAGCGCCCGTCGCAGGTGATGTGGCCCGGGAACGCGTGCACGTCCGGCACCACCACCGTCTCGCCCTTGGCCGCGGACGTGCCGCACACGCCCTTGCCGAAGGTGATCTCCAGGCACCCGAGCGTCCCCTGATAGGGACCCACGCGCAGCAGCTTCCCGGGCGTCACCACCCGATAGAAGCCGGTCCAGAGGTGGCCGAAGGCGTTGTGCAGCAGGCAGCTCATCGTCGCCATCGCGCAGATGTCGTCATCCACGCCTTCGAGGATGGCGAGCGCGTGCGTTTTCAGCTCGGCGTATGCCTCGGTCTTGGGCTGACCGCGCAGATCCAGGGTGACTTCGGCCATGATGGGGTCCTCTGTCAGGAATTCAGTCCCGCCCCTTCTAACAACCCCCGTGCCGGCTGGCACTCTGGAGGTCGTGTGGAACCGCTCGTCCTGGATTCGAAAACCCGCTTGCTCGTACTCACCGGCGCCGGAGTCTCCGCGGAGAGCGGAGTGCCCACCTTCCGGGGCATGAACGGGCTGTGGGAGAACCACCCCGTGGAGGCGGTGGCGTCCCCCCAGGGCTTCGAGGCGAACCCCGCGCTCGTCTGGCGCTTCTACTCGCAGCGTCGGGCGGGGGCGGCGGACGTGAAGCCCAACCCGGGCCACGACGCGCTGGTGCGCTGGGAGCAACACCTGGGTGACCGCTTCCTCCTGGCCACGCAGAACGTGGACGGCCTGCATACGAAGGCGGGCAGCCAGCGCGTGGTGGACATGCACGGCAACCTCTTCCGCACGAAGTGCGCGGACTGCCAGCGTGCACCCTTCGCCGACACCTCCGTGCATCCGTCGGGCACGGTGCCGAAGTGCGACGGCTGCGGAGGACGACTGCGGCCGGACATCGTCTGGTTCGGGGAGATGCTGGACCCCAACGACCTGGCGCGCATTGGCGAGTTCATCACGCGCAACGACGGCACGCGGCTGGTGTTCCTGGCCGCGGGGACGTCTGGCGCGGTGTGGCCCGCGGCGGGCATCGTGGACGAGGTGCGCTCCGTGCGCGGGGACACGTGGCTCGTGAACTACGAGTCCGCCGCGAACACGGAGCGCTTCCATCACTTCGTCCAGGGATTGAGCGGAGAGGTGCTGCCCACCCTGGCGAAGCTCGTCTGAGGCTCGGGCGCTATGGGCCCCGGAGGACGGTGAGCCCCTGGTTGGTGAGGACGAGCAGCATGCTCGGCGTCACGGTGGGCTCGTAGACGAGCTGCAGGACACGCTGGCCGGACACGTCCTTCACCTGGGCCAGCGTGGTGCCGTCCGCCTCCAGCCGCCAGAGGCCCGCGCCGTCCGTGCCGATGTAGAGCGCGCCGTCATCCGTCGCCTTGAGCGAGAGGATGCGGTTGGACGGCAGCCCCGCGAGCTTCGACCAGCTTCCCGTGGAGCGGTTCTTCGGCGTCAGCGCCCAGACGCCGTACTGCTCGCTGCCCAGGTAGTAGCGGCCCGAGCGGACCTGTTCGAAGGCGCGCCAGTAGTCGTCGGTGGCCTGGCCGTTGAGCGCGTCGTTGTAGCTCTTGAACGACCAGGGCGTGGGGCCTTCCCAGGTTTGCTCGCGGTCCCAGTCCTCCAGCTTGGGGCTGGGGACGAGCACGCCGACCATCTGCTCGTTGGCGACAAGCACGTCACCGTTCTGCCCGATGCCCAGGCCGTGCATGTACGGGCACTGCAGCGAGCCCCACTCCGAGCCGTTCTCGTAGAGGTACCAGCCCGGGTGCCGGTGGCTGTTGTAGACGAGCCCCTGGATGCGCGTCACGCCGTGGTTGGTGGTGATGTAGAGGTCGCCGCGATCGCGGCCGCGCGTCACGCGGGCGCAGTTGAGGACGGTGCGATCCTCTTCGTAGTGGAAGTCATTGGTGTTGTGGATGCCCGCCTCGCGGCCCGCGTTCGACGCGCCGGTGGTGCGCCAGAGGTGCTCCTCGAGCCTGACGGTGCCGTCCGGCTGGAGTCGGACCGCATCGAGGTCTCCCTTCTTGTACTCGGCGAAGCGCTCGGCGGAGTAGCCCGCCTCGCCAGGCCAGGGGATGTACGTGCGTTGCTCGATGCCTTCCGCGCGCTTCACCTCGTTGGCCGAATAGCCCACGTACGCGCGTCCGGCTTCACCGCCGCAGATGACCGTGGATCCGGTCGCGAGCGCGTCAGGACCGAACGGCTCCGCCGCCTGCCCGACGTTGGTGGTCCACGTGGGCTGTTTGTCGCCCGGCCGCAGCACGCCGATGCGGCGGCCGTCGAGGAGCCAGAGGTTGAGCCCTTCATCGAGCCCGACGCTCTGGGGTTTGTCGACGCCGAACGCGCGTGTGTAGTCGAGCACGGCGTCCGTGGGCCAGGGCCCTGCGTCGGGCGTCTCGCCGGTGCCGGCATCTGGATCTGGCGGCGTCCCCGCGTCAGGCGTTTCACCAGCATCGGGTGTCCCGCCATCTTCATCCGGAGGGGGCGTGCCGGCGTCCGGAATGGAACCCGGAGGGGGAAGCGAGGGAACTTCGTTTCCATCGGACGGATCCGTGATGGTTCCATCCTGCGGATCGACTGTCGGGGACTGGTCGCTGCAACCCGCCGACAACAAAGAGATGACCACCAACCCCGTCCCCACCACGCCTGCGCGAATACCCATTCCGTGTCTTCCTCCATGAGGGCTTCATGGCAAGACACGGGCCAGCGTGTTTCGCGAGCTTGCTGTCCGGATGCAGGCCTACTCGCCTCGCCCCGCGCGCTTCCCGACGAAGAGTCTGCGCGCGTCGATTCGCGCAATGCACCGTGCGCCGCTCGCGGAGAATGCCACGGGTTCGAGGCCCGCCGCATCACAGAGGGGGTGCTGCGGTTCATGCGATGAATGGTGGCCGTCAACTCCGAGCGGCGGCTGCATCGCGCTTCGCACCCACTCACTGAAGTCACCTGGCAACTCCGTCCGAGACTCGCCTTCCAGCATCACGATGGTGGGCACACCGTCACGCTCGGCACCGACGCCGAGCAGGTCACCCGCGAAGGCCAATTGCGTGAAGCCGAAAGTCAGGTGTCCGTCGCTGCGGAGCGCCTCGCGAGCTTCACCCGTGTCGACGTCGATGACGACAATGACTGAGCGGTCCTTTTGTCCGTAGCCCTGGGAATGTCCGCTGACGTGTCCTGGCGTGACGAGCGCGAGTGCCAGTTGTCGCGGCGTACTGGCAATGGCCGTGCAGAGCCCCGGCAGTTCGAAGACGTCGTGACCTTCAATCGCTACCGCTGACCGTCCCACCCGCCACCATGCCGTGATGAGCCGCTCTCCCGCGAATGCGCCAACAGCATGCGTTGTCGGCTCATTGAACACGCGCTCGAAGTCTCGGTACGCCGCAGGGGCGTTCGTTCGCGCACCTACGAGGGCATGGGTGAGTCGGGCGACAAGGTGGCTCCGTTGATGAGGACTGCACTCTTCGATCTCCGCGCTACCAAGGTCCCGCGAGGTGTGCAGGAGGAACTCGCCTCCTCCGTCGTCGCCGAGGGAAACCAGCTCCGTCTCGATGCCAGCGCGCTGGGTGTACTCGCTCGGAGGCGCACGTACGCAGAACAGGGAGCGTGGCACTCCGGGGGCAAGGGCGACAGGAACCTCGAGCCAGCGAGCGACCTTTTCAACGAATGCGGCGCCCAACGCAGAGGTGGCCGCATCAATGCTGCCGCTGGTGAGCCATACGCCCTCATCGAGTACGTAGCGCGTGCCGAGTGGATGCTCCTCCACCGCGAGCTTCACCCGAAGCGGAGGCTTCTTCTCGAGCGATGGCCGCATGAATGAAGACACGCGCGCTGACGGAATCTCGTCGCCCTCGATGAGCTTCAGTGAGACGTCGACCCAGTGCTGTCCGGCGAGTTTTTCGATCAACTCGTCGAAGCCATCGGAGAGGAAGTGTCCAAGTGCTTCCTGGACGGAAGGTGGAATGCCCGGGCCCTCGATCCTGGGCTCGAGACGGTGCTCCTCGATTTCGACGCCATGGAAGCTTGCACCGTCCATCGAGTAGCCGGACAGCGCGACTTCTCCTGTCGGCACGGCCTGCGCGATCACCATCGCCGAACCGTCATACAGTGAGACGTGCAGGGCTTCGCACCCGAGCCTGCGTGCGATGAGTCCCAGTCTGTGCTCGCCGGAGGCACCGGGTTCCGCGAGCAGTTCCAACGGCGCCGTCTTGACGACGGACCAGCCTCCGCGGCCGGCCCCAAGGGCGAGGGCCCACCGGTCGGAGGTTGCGCCGGTTCCGTACTGCATCCGGTCCCATGTCTCGCGTTTGCGCCGCATGTAGGGCACCGCCACGAGCCCTTCCGCCAGGCAGATATCCCGGATGGCACGGCCCAGCGCATCGAGCTCTTCCGTCCGGAAGAGCGTCACCTGTCCCCATTCACCCATGGGGCGCCGTATATCGAAAACAGGAGACGCGAGCGCCGTCTTCAGCTCTGCCTCATGCCGTGAAAGCACGCAATACCCCGTATGGGTAATGGCTCGGCGGAGCCCGTGCAGGCTACTTCCCGCGGAGGGCCTTCCCCGTGAACTCAAGCTCTCGCGCTCAGAACCCACGCTGGTCCATTGAAGGCGACCGGTTGTGCATCTTGTTGACCGCTCTTTCCCCGGAGCTGTCCTCCCGCGTCCAGCTTCGCTGGGACGAGTGGACCTCGAAAGAGTGGGCTGACTCTCAACGCCTGTGCTTCTCCCGGGAGCAGTGGCTCGCATTGGGTCGTCCCAGTGAAGGGGGCGCGGACGAGGAGGAGCGCGGGCATCTGCGCGAGGAATGGGCCTCCTTGCAGCATCTGCTGATGGACCTGCTTGGACTTGAGACGCAGTCCATTCGCTGGGATGTCGTGGGCATCCCCGGTGGGGCGAGGGCCCAGTACAAGGTCCGGGTCGACGAGGAACCTGTCCTCGCGACGGGGAACGTCATCCCCTGGGTGATGACGCCTCAGGAGGGAGCGCCCCTCCCTCTGACTCCCACCGCCGCATGGGCTTGCTCCGAAGCGCGCATCGCGACCCATGCATCCGCGCAGGAGCAACTGGCGGTGGTCATCCGGCTGAGAGGCCTGCTGGAGGACGTCACCGGGCTGCTCGGAGGCCGGATCCAGTTCAGTCCCTCTGGCTTTCTCAAGACCTTTGAGCCTCGCCCGGTAACCCGGTTGGGATTGCGCTGGGAAACCGATCTCGAGGCTACGGAACTCGTCTCCTTGCAGCCCTTCGCGGTCTTCGAGGATGGAACCCAGGCACCGTTTCCTCTCTCTTCGGTGCGACCTGGAGGAATCGCGGGGAATGACAGCCGGCGGCCCTTGCTGCTTCCCGAGGGCACCGATGAGGTCCTGACGCGGGCGCGGCCTCTGCAGAAGCGATTGCCTGTCGACGTGACGCAGGAGATGCACGACCCCTCGCTCCTGATTCCGGAGGGACGGAACCTTGATTCCAGCCTGGACCTCTCGCAGTACTCACCCCGAGTCGCGGGATTCGAAGTCCTGCGCGGGCGACAGCCCGGAGAGGGGCGTGAAGCGACCGGGCTGGTCTGGGTCGAGCCCTCCACAGCGACTGAAGGCTTTGCGCTGACCCTCCATGTCGATGAGGGGGCTCTGCGGATCCAGTTGAACTCGCGCGAAGAGGCACTGGATGTCCTCCAGAAGAACGATGCCGCTCTGGTGGAGACGAGTCCAACCCCGCTGACGATAGGGGGACAGCAACTGGTGCCAAGCGAAGCACTGGGCCGCCAGCTTCGGATCGCGCTCAACCTGTCAGAGCCATCCTCGGAGGAGGGCGGCGGCACGGAGGTGGCTGTTGGAGCGCCTCGGCCCGGAGGCAAGGTGGGCGCCATCGTTCGGGACGTGGCGACTCCCTCCAGCGACGGACAACAATCACCCGAGCCGCCTTCCGTTCCCTGGGCGCAGTTGCGCGGTGCCTTCCAGAATGGAGTGGCCCTCAAGCCGCATCAGGAAGAGGGCCTGGCGTGGCTGTGGCGGCACGCCCAGGTGGGGTCCCCCGGCGTCCTGCTCGCGGACGACATGGGATTGGGCAAGACCCTGCAGGTCGCGTGCTTCATGACCTTGAGGTTGCTCACGGCGGGGGGAATGGAGCGGCCCCAGCTCGTGGTCTGCCCGACCATCCTGCTCGACAACTGGAAGCAGGAACTCGCCCGCTTCTTCCAGGAAGACCTCTGGCGGACGCCCTTCATCCTGCACGGGGCGGAGCTTCGGGCCGTCAAGCGTGGGGACGGACTCAATACCGAGTTCCTCGCGCAGCAGCGGTTGATCATCACCAACTACGAAACGCTGGGGGCCTACCAGCGCTCTTTACTGAAGGTGGATTTCGACGTTGTCGTCTTCGACGAGGCGCACAATCTCAAGAACCCGGACACGTTGCGCTCTCGCGCCGCCAGGGCGCTCAAACGCTCCTTCGCCATCGCGCTCACGGGGACGCCGGTCGAGAACGAGTTGTTCGATGTCTGGGCCATCTACGATGCGATCCAAAGCCGTGCGCCAAGGGTCTTCGGCCCGCGCACCTCCTTCCGTGAGGAACACGGCGGTGAACAAGGGCCCGCGACGCTCCGAAGCCGGCTGCGATATCCGTCCAACGACAGCACCCTCATGCGCCGCGAGAAGGCGGATGCCCTCAAGGACCTTCCGGAGAAGCGCTACCAGCGTCACGCAGTCGAGATGACGGCGCTTCAGGAAGAGCAGGAGCGGCTCATCGCCCGGCAGGCTTCGCAGCGCGGAGCATTCTGGGCCCTCGCGGCGCTCCAGAAGCTCTACCAGCACCCCGCGCTGTTGACGGACGCGCGAGGGATGAACGCGGGGACCGCACTCCGGGAGAGTCCGAAGACGCGCCTCTGCCTGGAGCTGTTGGAGCAGGTGGAGGGGCGGGCGAGCGGAGGGAGCGCGGAGAAGGCCCTCGTGTTCGTTCTCTCCCGCGCCATGCAGGAACTCTTGTCGGGACTCATCAAGGAGAGGTTCCGGCTGGCGTCCGTCCCCATCATCAATGGAGAGCCCGAAAACCGCCGCGTGGCGCTGGAGTCCATCCAGACGTTCTCGCAAGCCAGGGGGTTCCAGGTCCTTCTGCTGAGCCCTCTCGCCGCGGGCGCGGGGCTCAACATCGTCGCCGCGAACCACGTCATTCACTACGGGCGTTGGTGGAATCCCGCCAAGGAGGACCAGGCCACGGACCGGGCCCATCGCATCGGCCAGGTCCGGCCCGTCCATGTCTACTACCCGCTGCTGCACCGGCAGGGTCGCGTGGAGGCGGGGTTCGACATGCGGCTCCACGAACTCGTCGAGCGCAAGCGCTCGCTGGCCCGCGACTTCCTGGCGCCCGCTCCCGAAGAGGCGCAGCAGTTCGCAGGCGTGTTTCAAGAGGGGGAGGGCTGAACCATGTTCGACCTGTCGGTCTTGCAGGATGAGTCCCTGCGGATCCCGCTGCTGATCATCGTGTCATTGACGCTCGTGTCGCTCGGCTCCGTGGCATGGCGCCGGAAACGACTGGCGCAGGCCATCCAGGACGTGGAGGTCCACCTGGAGGACCTGCTTGCCGGACGGCGTGAAGAGCCAGGCACGCGGGACGAGGGGCGCGCGCTGTGGCGGGGCGTCCGCGAGCAGCTCGTCTTTCCTCCGGGAAAGCAGGAGGTTCCAGGTCCCATCCTCATGCGCTCGTCGCCCTCGCGTGAACTGCGCGAGACCTGCCGCGCCTTGTTCCGGCACTCCATGGGGCATGGGATTGGGAGGAACCTGACGGGCATCGCGCTGGTCATGACCTTTGGGTTGCTGGGCGTCGTGCTGGTGGGACCGGTCCAGGCGGCGCTGACGAGCACGGGCGCGGGAGGCGCTTCGCAAGCGGATTTGCTCTCGCAAGCCATTGGCAAGATGGGCGCCAAGTTCTTCATCTCCGCGGCGGGCCTGTTGGGAACGCTCTTCTTCCAGGCGTTCGCTTTCTCCTCCGAGCGGCGGCTCCTGAGGCGGCTGGATGTGATGCGCGCGAGCTTCGAGCGCATCACGCTCACCCTGGACGCGCACGAGATCTCCCTGGCTGCTGCACGTAGAGACGCGCTGGGCGAGTTGAAGACCGAAATCGTCCAGACCCGCAGGGACCTCTCCGATCGCCTGTCCCATCTTGAGAGTGTGGAGGTGTCCCTTCAGGACATCGGGACCGAGGTCCAGAAGAACTTCGGGACGATGATGAAGGAGCAGGTCGGGGACGTCATCACGCGGCAACTGGGCTCCGTCGAGAAGGCGGTGCGTGACATCGCGGCGGACCTCCAGCGCTCCATCTCGATGGGCTTCACGGCGGCCCTGCAACTGGAGATGGCCGGCGTTCGCGCGCATCTGGACGCCATCCAGCAGACGCTCGCGGGACAGCAGGAACATGACCTGGGACGGATCCTCGAACAGCTTCGTGACACCGTGTCTGGTGGTTTCCATACCCAGTCCCAGGACATGGCCCGCCAGATGGCGGGACTCGTGGAGGTCCTGCCCCGGCTGGAACAACAGTTCGAGGTGATGACACAGACCCTGGGCAGCCATGCGCGGCAGTGGGGCAGCGAGAACCAGCGCGCCGTCGAGGCGCTGGGCGAAAAGGTGTCCGAATTGGTAGGGAGCTTCGACGGCGTCCGGGACAGGCTGGAGGGCAGCGGTTCCAACATCGTGAGCAGTTTCAATGACGTGCTCACCGGCCTGCGGGAAAGCTCCAGCGAGATGGTTCGCCTCGCGGCGCAGGCTTCCCTGAACATGCAGTCGAACTCCTTGCAGCAGTCTGGCGTCCTTCGCAGTCAGATGGAGGAACTCCGCGTCCGGTCCGAATCGGACATGGGGCAGTTCCAGGCCCAGTCGGAGGAGTTCGTCAGGGTCATGAGGGAGACGCAGGACGGACTTCGCACCCTGACGAAGCAGATGAGCGACACCGCGGACAAACTGGCTGCCGCCTCCCGAGGCGTGGGGGAGTCCCATCACAAGGCGGGCGCGGTCTCCGCGAAGATGGATGAAGTGGCTCAGCGGTTGATTGATACGGCCAATGCCTTCCAGCGGCTGTCCCAGGAGCGCTCGAACGTGGTGAAGCAGGAGCAGACGCTTCTCAATGCCCAACGTGAGGCCGTGGACCGGGTGGGCCCGGTGCTCAATGCCTTGACCAAGACCTATGAGGACTCCGTCAGCCGGCAGGCCCAGATCCTGAGCAGCCAGTGGACGGAGGTCATGCACCGGCTCGACTCCGTGGTGGATCGCTCCTCAGGAGAGCTCGTCCAGGGCGTGGATGACCTCACCGAGACAGTGCAGCAGCTCAAGGAGACCTTGAGGCAGCAGGTGGCGCGGCGATGAGTTCCTCGGGCGAAAGCAGTGACAGGTCGCTCGCGGACCTGATGGCGGGTGTCGCTGTGGTCTTCCTTCTCCTGGCTGTCATCTTCATCCTCGAAGCGCGCAAGCAGCGCGAGGAGGCCATCCGGGAGAAGGAGGTCGCCATCGGCAAGGTGGACTCCCAGAAGGACGGGGTGCAGGCCTCGCTGGTGTCACTGCGGGAGGACCTCGTCGTCCTGAACGCGGACCTGGACGGAGGTTTCATTGCGCTGAGTGGGTTGGACGGCGGAGTGAACGCACTGGAGATCGAGTTCAAGAACCTCCAGTTCGGCCTGGGAGAGTGCCGTACCCCTCCTGCGTACGTGGAGCAGTTCCAGCAAGGCGCGGTTCCCCTCATCCATCGGGTCTGCGTGGCCGTGGATGCCATGCGTGACGCCGGGGCCGAGCCGTCCATCATCCTTGAAGGCCACACGGACGACCGCCCATTCCTGGGAACGAGCGGCGAGTGCGGCGTGCGCAATGGCGTTGCCCGTTTCAGCTTCGAGAACAACGTCCGGGCCAGCGCATCCCGTGCGCAAGAGGTGTTCTTCACGGTGCGGGACCAGCTCAAGGACGCTGGCTACGAGCGGGACTGCCTGGATGCGAACTTCGTGGTTTCGGGGCGGGGGCAGACCGCGCCCCGGCCCGGGACGGCCGGAAGTGAACCGTCCAACCGCCGGCTCGTGCTTCGCGTTCGCGGCGACTTGAGATTGTAGCGGGGGCTCCATGGGACTGGACGACTGGCTCGATGAGATAGGCGAACGGCAGAAGGTCGTCCTGGCCGGGCTCGGGACGTTCCAGCAGCAGGTGGAAGAGGGGATGCAGCAGCTCTTCCTCCGCGTGGAGACAGCCCAGCAGCGTGCGGATGACCGTGAGCCCGACCGCCTTGTCAGGATGCGGCAGACGCTGGACGTCGCGGCGGTGCTCAAGAAGCTGCATGCGCGGGACTTCGCCAGCCTGACGCGACGGGAGCGACGCGCGGTGCCAGGCCTGTGGCGTGAGGTGGGCCCGAAAGACATGGCTTGGTTCCTCACCCTGAGCCCGGACAGTCTGCCTCGGTTGGTGCGGCAGCGGCTCCGAGACTGGAGCTCATCCGAGGACGCCGCTTCTCAACGCGAGTGGGCGACGTTGGTGGGCCAGCGGCCCCTGGAGAAGAGTGCGGTGCGGTGGGCGCTTCCCACGTCCGTCGAAGAGGCACTGGGGCCTGATGGGCCTGGCACGTTGGCGAAGCATTGGCTGGCCCATCCCCTGGGGGATGTGGTCGAGATGCTCAAGAACTCCGGTCTCAAGCCCGGAAACCCCTACGCGGGGCACGTCATCGCGAGGTACCTGCTGCGGAGGCTTCAAGCCCGTCAGGACGTGGCGGAGGGCGTGAAGTTCCTGGTGGATGAGCCCCTGGGGCGGTCGTGGATGCCGCACAACAACACGGATGATGTCGCGGTTTCGGCTCCACTGGAGGCCCGTGTCGCGGTAGTCGCCGCCACCTTGGCGTGCTGGGGGAATGGCCAGGTTGCGTCTGACGTCCGGGGCCGGCTTGAGGAACGGTTGATCGCCAGGGACAGTGTCTTCGGGGATCCCAGGCTGACGACCTTGAGCAAGGCGTGGCAGGCCGTGCGTGTGTTGGGGGAGGCGGCGTTCGATGAGTTCCTGGCTGCGCTCATCCAGCAGGATCTGGAGTTCTTCTTCGAGCGGGCGATGCACGAGCAGGACCGGCGGAAGTTCTGGTTGAACTACCTGGGCTCCATCCGTCGGACCACCTGCTGGCTGGATTCCGTGACGTATGACGCCCTGAAATTGAAGTGCGCGACGCTGCCCGTCGAACAGCAGGCCGCGTTCCGACGGGCCAGGCGGCTCCCTGGGGGCGACATCAGCGCGTTCCAGTTGTCGTTCGAGCGGCATGTCGTAGTGGAGTTTTCAAGGACTGGAAATGCGACCTATGTCTACGAGCACAAGCAGCTAGCTCGAATGCTGAATGGTCAACCGGTGGTGCATGCCAATGAACTCAAGGACCCCGACGGCGACTACCGTGAGGATCGATTGGTCCACACTCCGGGGTGGCAGTTGCGCTTCGAACAGGCACTCCTGGACCTGGGAGTCGCGAAGGACCGCCGTGTGAAACGCACCGTGCGCTGAGTCACTGGCACTTGTGGCGGGGCATGTCAGGCGGACTCAAGCCGACGCGTCAGCGCGGCGCGTGCGCGGCCCATCTTGGCGTGCCTTCCAGTACCCTTCGCCACGGATCCTCGCCATGTCCCAGGAACGCTTCACGACCAGCCGCGAGGTCTATCACCGGATCCGGTGGGACTCGCGGCATGACGCCCGCGAGTTCGTCGTTGGTTACGACGCGCACCGCGGCGCGCTGGAGGAGATGCCCTTCGAGGCGTTCATCCCCGACGGCGAGATTCCGTGGCACCGCGTCTGGTACTTCAAGCGCGGACCCCAGGTGGTGTGGGACCGCAAGGCGCGCATCGACCTGCTGAGCAACACCCGGCCCGTGGAAGAGCCCGCGCCTTCTTCACCCATCACGGTGCCGGGTTTCACGCCCTTGCCCGCATGGCGGTACGACGCGCGCTCGGGAGTGTGGACCCAGGCCTCTCGTGATCCGGGCCACGCGCTTCCCGCCGTGGCGCCGCTCACCGTCGCCACCTTCAACGTCCTCTTCGACCTGTACGACGCGGAGTTGCTGGCGACCGAGCGGAGGACTCCGGCGGCGCTCGCGCTGCTCCGTGAGACCCACGCGGACGTCATCGCTTTGCAGGAAGTCACTCCGTCGTTCCTCAAAGCCCTGCTCGCGGAACCGTGGGTGCGAGAGCACTACTGGCTGTCGGACGGTCCCAGTGCGCAGACGGTGACGCCCTACGGCCAGGTGCTCCTGTCGCGTGCGCCGCTTGCCTCCGTGTGGCAACGCGTCTTCTCCCGCGATAAGCGCATCATCACCGCTGAGCTGCATCTCTCGGGCGGCACGCTGTGGGTGGCCACACCGCACCTGACGAGTGACCGGGACGCTTCTGGCGCCTCCTCGCGCGCCGTCCAGGTCGAGGCACTCCTCGAATGGGCCCGCGTACTCAATTCCACGAGCGATACCGAGGCGCCGGATCTGGTGCTGGCCGGTGACTTCAACTTCGGTGACGGTGCGCCGGAAGCGGAGTCCTTCGCGCGCTCGGGCTTCGTGGATGCGTGGTCCACGCTGAGGCCTTCGGAAGCGGGGGAGACGTTCAACCCCCGGTTGAACAGTCTGGCGGTGCTGACCACCGTCTCGGGCGCGCTCCGGCGGTTGGACCGGGTGCTGGTGGCGTCTCCTTCGGACCGGCTCGCTCCTGAGTCCGTGGAGCTCTTCGGCGAAGCGCCCCTGGCGGGGCCGCCCGGGCCCAACGGACAGACCCTCTTCGCTTCGGATCACTTCGGACTGCGCTGTGTCCTGCGGCGTGAAGCGGTCGCATCGTCTGAGGGTCTCACCGCGCGCTCCTCCACGGCGCTGGTCTACCACACGGCCCTGGTGCTCATCCCTCCTGACGATGTCTGGGGCCCCATCCAGGCCCTGCGCAAGAAGCACGACGCGAAGTTCCAGCGGTGGATGCCTCACATCACGCTGCTGTATCCCTTCGTTCCGGAAGAGGACTTCGAGACGGCGGAAGCCATCCTCGCGGATGCGCTCCAGGGCCTCGAACCCTTCGACGTGACGCTCTCCGCGTTCGGCCACTTCGAGCACCGTGCCAACGCGACAGCGTGGCTCCGCCCCGATGACCAGCCCTCCGGCACACTGCCGACCCTGCACGCGAAGCTCGTGGCGGCCCTTCCCGAATGCGCCTCGTCCGCCCACGGTGGCTTCACGCCCCACCTCTCCGTGGGACAGCTCCCGCTCTCCTCGGACATCGCCCGCACGCTCGGCGAGTGGCAGCGCGCATGGCGGCCGCTCAAGTTCCGCGTGGGCGAGCTCTGCCTCATCCGGAGGAAGGGTGACACGCCCTTCGAGGTCATCCGGCGCATTCCGCTGGCCCAGGCACCCCGCGCAATCCCAGAGCACGAGGATGCTCCGCTGCGTGAGGCGCTGGCCTCCATCGGCGCCGTCGAGTCACGCGAAGGGCACGCCGCCAGGACCGCGGCGGTGGAGCTGCTTCGCCAGCATTGCGAACGGATCGGCGCCTCGCTGCATCCGTATGGCTCCTATCTCCTGGGCACGGATGGCGCGGGCAGTGACGTGGACGCGGTCGCCATCGGACCGGCTGAGCTGTCTCGCGACGCCTTCGCGCAATCGCTCCTCCAGGCGCTGGCACCGGGCTCGGCCCGCTACGTGGCGGACGCTGCCATCCCGCTGGTGAAGCTGACCCTCGGGGGCGTGAGCTTCGACCTGGCCTACGCGGGCCGTCCGGAGGGCGTACCGCCGGAGGATCCCCTCACGCTGCTCGGACTGCACGGCGAGCAGCTCGACCCCGCCGGTCTCCGTGCCGTGTTGGGCCTGGCGGACACGTTGGGCCTGATGGACGCCGTGGCCCGTGACGCCGCACGGACCGAGCGGTTCCGGACCCTGCTGCGCGCGGTGAAGGCCTGGGCCCGGGCCCGGGGCATCTACTCGCACGCGCTGGGCTACCTCGGTGGACTGTCGTGGACGCTGCTCGCGGCCTGGGCCTGCACCCGCGCGACTCCGGACGCCATGCGGTCCGACGCGGCGCTGCTCGCGCACTTCTTCGGCACCTTCGCTGCCTGGCCGTGGCCCCAGCCGGTGACGCTCACCCCCGAAACGGCGCGCTACCGGCCCGAGGGCAAGCGCGACCTCCTGCCCGTCATCGCCCCCTCGCTCCCGGCTCGAAACACCGCGCGCAATGTGTCCCGGTCCACCTACCGCGTCATCCGGGAGGAGCTGCTCCGTGCCCGCGAACTGGTGGCCAGGGCCCGCGCCTCCCGCACGCCTTCCTCCTGGGGAGCGCTCTTCCAGCCCCTGAGCGCCAACGAGACTCCACCGGCCGCGTTGCGCCTGTCCGTCGACGCGCCCACCGCCGAGGACCGGGAGGTCGTCTCGGGGTGGATCCTCGGACATGTCACGGCCCTGGTGTACCGGCTGGAGGGAGACCGGCGTCTCTCCGTGCGTCCGATGCAGTCCGCGCAGGCCGCGGGAGCGCTGCTCATCGGTCTGGACGTGCGCGAGACTCGGGATGCGGCTGCGTTGTCCTGGCATCCGTCCAGTCCGCTGTTCGCGGCCGTGGAGGCGTTCCGCGCGTCCTTCCAGGACTGGACGCACCGCCCATCCGGCGCGGTGCTCCAGGTCGAGTGGGTGCGTGGCAATGACAGCGCACGGAGCGACGCACCCCTTTCGTAAAGCCTTGCGCGTTACTTCTGTCCCGCGAGCCACGAACCCCAGCGCACGATCCGCGTGCCGCCCTCCGGCTCGCGCTTGCCGCCCGCCACCACGCGGTCGGTGCTGTTGGCGAGCGGCTGGAAGCGCCCCTCATACGGCATGCCCGCGAGCCCCGGCGCCCACGGGTCGGCCGCGTAGGTATCGGTGAAGACGCGCTGGGTGCCTTCGACGTCCTCGTTGCTCTGGGCGATGAGGGCGGGCACGTCGTGGCCCTCCGCGCTGTACGTGCCCCGGGTGCCGTTGGCCGCCGCGGCGGGCGGCCATTCCTCCGTGAACAGCACCTCCGAGGGCAGCCCCAGCAGCAGCTCCTCCAGAGGCTCCGGCTCGGCCTGCGAGAAGTCGGAGCAGGGGGCGGCATTGGTGTCGACGGGGCCCTCGGTGCGCAGGAGGTAGCCGCGCTCCGCGGTGAAGCACACGCGCTGTAGGCCGGGCGCGGGACCCACATCCACGTATCGCTCGTAGTACGCGCCCGGGCCCAGGGGCCGCTCCAGCGCGGGCACCGGGGCGCTGGCCTCGGACGAGCCCTCACGGACCTCTTGCAGCTTCAGCTGGTATCCGCCCGGCACGCGGAAGCCGGCGGACACCGTGCTCGCTTCAATCAGGCCACGGGCGAGGTACAGCGGGCCCGGCGCGTTGGCGTACACGCGCGTGCGCAGGGGCCCGTCGAAGGAGCGGTGGTCGCTGACGTAGCGCACGGCCTCCCAGCTGCGGCCCGCGCTGGCGGCGACCTCGGCGGTGGCCGTGCCTCCGTGCGGCACGTCGAGCGGGCGCGACACGTCCGCGCGCACGGGGATGAGCAGGTCCTGCGCCAGCCCCGTCTGCGACAGCGGCCTGCCTCCTTCATCCCTGTAGGCCGCGCGCACCCAGACCCAGGGTTGCTGCACGGCCACCACTTCCAGCGTCAGCTGGCCCTGGATCGTGCGCGCGGTGCCGCCGCCGCGAGGCTCGGGGCCCCGCGTCGCGCTGAAGGAATAGGTGACGCGGTCTCCCACACGTGCGCGCGCCCAGGCTTCGGCGGCCTGCACGGAGGCCGCGTCCTGGGCCCGCGTGTCGGAGGCGGAAGGGCCGCTCGACTTCGTGCTCTCGCAGCCGGGGAGGAACGACAGGGCCGCACCCAACAGCGCGGCAAGGGGGAGGGAAGGGCGCATGATCATGGGGACGGGAAATACCGGGAGTGGATTCAATTCGCAGCTATCGCACGTTCCGTGCGTTTTCCCTGAATAGTGGGAGTAAATACGACCCAGGGGAGGGTGACTGATAGAAAGACACCCCTGTCCGAAAATCAGTGAGTTGCGGGATGGCGAGTAAAAACCATGTCACAACAAGCACTTGAGGCTCAAACCGTTACAAGGTGTTACGCTCACATTCTTGGAAGCTGGAGTGCTGGCGCTCCAAGCAATTCAACAAAAGCCGGTTATTCCCTCTGAAGCGCGGCTGGCCCGGCAGTTGCTCAGTGGCTGGGCAAGCTGTCCGCGGCTGACGGGAAGGTCAGGCGGCAGCGGATCTCCCCCGAACGCAGAGGAACGACGAATGTTCAAGAAGGCGGCAGTCCTCGTGGCGAGCTGTGGTGCGTTTCTGTCCGGCTGCGGTACCGACCTGGAGCAGGAGAACCAGGAGATCGTCTCCAACCTGATCGAGGCCGGTTTCCCCGCGTCCGACATCATGGAGGCCGACGGTCAGGTGTACGTGGGCCGCGACGCGCACGTCACCCTGGAGGCGTCTCGCGAGATGCTCCAGCCCGCGACGAAGGAGACCCAGGAGCAGTACCGCACGACGAACCTCGTCGGCACGAGCATCACGAAGATCTGCGTCAACCCCACGTCCGGGTTCAACAGCTACTCCCGCCTGAGCCAGGGCCTGGACCTGGCCATCCAGAACTACAACCAGCGCGGCCTGAGCTTCACGATGGCGCGTGGCCCCACCACGGGCTGCAGCGCGAACATCACCGCGACCACCATGTCGGGCACCGGCGGCTCCGCGGGCTTCCCGTCGGGCGGCCGTCCCTACGGCACCATCAACATCGGCACCGGCCTGCAGAGCTACAGCGTGGACGTGAACGAGCACGTCATCACGCACGAACTGGGTCACGCGATCGGCTTCCGTCACACGGACTACTACAACCGCAACATCAGCTGCGGCTCGGGCGGCAACGAGGGCACGGCGGGCGTGGGCGCCATCCACATCCCCGGCACGCCGACCACCGCGACGGTGGGTGGCTCCATCATGAACTCCTGCTTCCGCTCGACGGAGACCGGCGAGTTCACCAGCTCCGACATCACGGCGCTGAACTACCTCTACTAAGCGATGGCGTTGCGACCCCTTGAGTCCTTCATGAGTCCGAGGGGGCGCATCCTCGCGGGCACCTTCATCCTCCTGGGCCTCGCGGCCTGTGGAAAGGAGGAGGTGCCCGCGGTTACCCACCCGGTGGTGTGTGAGAGCCCCGCGGCGTCGCGGGTGCGTCCGCCTCCGGAGGTTCGCGGCCAGACGCAGTGTGGCCCGACCGCTGACTTCACTCCCATCAACAGCTACCAGGGCGAGTTCGCGGACGCCGCGCAGACGGCTGAGGACGCGGTCGTCCTGATTGACGGGCGCTGCACCGGAACACTGATTGAAGCGAGCGCGGGGCCCGTGGTGGTGACGGCGGGGCACTGCGTCTCGCTCGGTGACCGGTCGCTCATCGTCTTCAACTTCGAGGACCAGCCGGACGGGGACCCGCTCATCACCGAGGGCACCGTCATCGAGCAATCGCTCGAACCCGACTACGCCCTCATCCAGCTGGACGTGACTCCCGACGTCACCCCGGTCCTGCTGTCGGCCGTTCCCAGCGAGCGGCTGGCCATCATCCAGCATCCCCGGGGCAAGCCCAAGGTCATCGCCGAGGGCGAGTACCTGGATGCCTGCGACTCGCTGGTCTACTACGTGGACCTGGACACCCTGGTCGGAAGCTCCGGCGCGGGCGTGCTCAACCGTCAGGGCCAGCTGGTGGGCGTCCACACCGACGGCGATTGCGACACGACCGGTCGCGGCGCCAACCGGGGTTGGACGATGGAAGCGATTGTCGCGGCGTCTCCGTACCTGGTGGACGCCGACATCGTCGCGCGCTGAAGCCAGACCGAGGGGAGACGACCATGTTCAAGAGAGCAGCAGTGCTCGTGGTGGGCTGTGGTGCGTGGCTGTCCGGCTGCGGGACCGACCTGGGGCGGGAGCACCAGGAGATCCTCTCCAACCTGGTCGAGGCGGGGTTCCAGCCCGGCGACATCCAGGTCGTGGATGAATCCGTCTACGTGGGCGGCGACGCCCAGGTGAGCGTCGAAGCGTCCCGCGAGATGCTCCAGTCCGGTGGGGACAGCGCGGAGCAGTACCGGACGACGAACGTGGTCAACAAGGCGCTCGTGCGGAAGATCTGCATCAACCCCACGTCCACGTTCAGCAGCTACAGCCACCTCACCCAGGGCCTGGACCTGGCCATCCAGAACTACAACGCGCTGGGCCTCTGCTTCACGATGGTGCGGGGGCCGTCCACCGGCTGCAACGCGACCATCGTCGCGGCGACCGCGGCGGGCACGACCTACAGCGCGGGCTACCCCTCGGGGGGCCTGCCCTACGGGACCATCAACATCGGCACGGGGTGGAACACCGCGCCGCTCGACACGGTCGAGCACATCATCACCCACGCGCTGGGGCACACGCTCGGCATGCGCCACTCGGACTACTACTCCCAGGTCATCAGCTGCGGCACGGGCGGCAGCGAGGGCACGGCGGGCGTGGGCGCCATCCTCATCCCCGGCACGCCCTCCACGTCCTCCGTGAACGGGTCCATCTTCAACGCCTGCCTCCCTCCGAACCCGACCGGCGAGTTCACCAGCACGGACATCACCGCGCTGACGTACCTCTACCGCTGCTGAGCCTGGCAGGACGCAGACGCGCGACGACGGCTCAGTCCGCCTGCGTCGCGCGCTTGGGCGCAAGCTGCGCTTCGAGCGTCCGCGACCAGTGGGCCAGCACCTTGCGGCGCCGGGCCGTGTCGTCGTGGAGCAGGCTCGCCAGCGCCAGGCCGCGCAGGAGGTCCAGCGTCGCACGCACGGCGTCGCGGACGTCTCGGTCGCGCTCATCCAATCCCAGCAGCTCGACGGTGAGCCGGTGCACCTCGCGGCCGACCTGCGTCTCCAGCGGCAGCAGGATGGCCTTCAGCTCTTCATCCGCCACGGCCGCCACCCAGAGGTGCGTCGCGGCGGTGAAGAGCGGGCCGGCGTAGACGTCATGGAGCAGGTTCAACAGCGGCTCGACGCGCCGCCGGCTCTCCGGCAGGCCGTTCGCGCGCCGCACCAGCTCTTCGACCTGCTGGCGGAAGACGTGCTCGACGGCCGCCGCGACCAGGGCGGCGCGCGTCGGGAAGTGGTGCTGGCAGGCGCCGCGTGACACTCCCGCGCGCTCCGCGATGGCGCCCATGGTCGCCCCCGCCCAGCCCTTCTCCACCAGGACTTCGATGGCGGCCGTCATCAGCTTCTGCCGCGTCACCCGGCTGCGCTCCTGCTCCTGCCGTGTCGTCCCGCTCGCAGTGCCGCTCATGGCGACACACTGTTGTGGCGGGAAGAAAAAAGCAATCGTGATTGCTTTATTTGGAGGTGGGGGACAGACTCGCCGCTCCCTGGTTCTGGAGGTGCGATGGACGCGCGCTCGCTGCGTATCGGCAATGCATCCGGCTTCTACGGCGACCGCTTCTCCGCGTTCCGGGAGATGCTGGAGGGCGGTCCGCTGGACGTCCTCACCGGCGACTACCTGGCGGAGCTGACCATGCTCATCCTGGGGCGCGACCGGCTGAAGAACCCGGCCAGCGGGTACGCGAAGACGTTCCTGCGCCAGCTGGAGGAGACGCTCGGCCTCGCGGTGGAGCGCAAGGTCCGCATCGTCGCGAACGCCGGTGGCCTCAACCCGGCGGGGCTCGCGAACGACCTGCGCGCGCTCGCCACGAAGCTCGGGCTCACCGTCAACATCGCGCACGTCGAAGGCGATGACCTCGTCGGACGCGCGGACGAGCTGGGCTTCGACCAGCCCCTCACGGCGAACGCGTACCTCGGTGGCTGGGGGATCGCCGCGTGTCTGGAGGCAGGCGCGGACATCGTCGTCACGGGGCGCGTGACGGACGCATCGCTCGTCGTGGGGCCCGCGGCCGCCCACTTCGGCTGGAAGCGCGACGACTGGGACCGCCTCGCGGGCGCCATGGTCGCGGGCCACGTCCTGGAGTGCGGTGCCCAGGCGACCGGCGGCAACTTCGCGCGCTTCGGTGAAATCGACGTGCGCCGGCCCGGCTTCCCGCTCGCGGAGATCTTCGCGGACGGCTCCAGCATCATCACCAAGCATCCGGACACCGGCGGCGCCGTCACCGTCGACACCGTGAAGGCCCAGCTCGTCTATGAGATTGGCGGTGCGCGCTACGCAGGCCCTGATGCGACGGCGCGCTTCGACACCATCGTGGTGGACGCCGACGGGACCGACCGCGTGCGCCTGTCGGGCGTGCGCGGCGAGCCGCCTCCCCCGGACGTGAAGGTGTGCCTGAACCGCCTGGGCGGCTTCCGCGGCGACGCCCAGTTCGTGCTCGTTGGCCTGGACATCGAGGAGAAGGCCGCGCTCGTGCGGGCGCAGCTCGACGCGACGCTCAAGCCCCGGCCCGCCGAGGTCCTCTACACGCTCGCGCGCACCGACCACGCCGACGCTCCGAGCGAGGAGCAGGCGTCCGCGACGCTGCGGGTCACCGTGAAGGACGCCGACCCGAAGGTCGCTGGCCGGTCCTTCAGCGGCGCCGTGGTGGAGCTTGCCCTGTCCAGCTACCCCGGCTTCTTCCTGCCCGCGTTGCCCGGCGACGCTTCGCCCTTTGGCGTCTACACCGCGGCCTATGTGGATGCGCGCAAGGTGCCGCACGTCGCGGTGCTCTCGGATGGGCGGCGCATCGACGTGATGCCGACGGAGGAGACGCGCGGGCTGGAAGCAGTGCCTGCGCCGTCGCTGCCCGCGGCGCTGCCGCCCGGCCCGTGCCGGCGTGTGCCGCTCGGCCAGGTGGCCCTGGCGCGCAGCGGAGACAAGGGCGGGGACGCGAACATCGGCGTCTGGGTCCGCTCCGACGAGGCCTGGAGCTGGCTGGTGCACATGCTCACGGAGGAGCAGCTGCGCACGCTGCTTCCAGAGGCGCGGGAGCTCAAGGTCCAGCGGCACGTGCTGCCGAACCTGCGCGCCCTGAACTTCGTCATCGAGGGGCTGCTCGGCGAGGGCGTCTCGTCGTCCACCCGCTTCGACCAGCAGGCCAAGGCGCTCGGCGAATGGCTGCGCTCGCGCCATGTCGACGTCCCTGAATCGCTTCTGTAGCGCCTCCGCACGCGCCCGAGCCCACCGAGGATGCCCATGCAGCAGACCCAGGAACACCGCGCCATCCGCCAGACCGTCCGCAAGTTCGTGGAGCAGGAGCTGAACCCGCACGTCGAAGCATGGGAAGCCGCGGAGATCTTCCCGGCGCGGGAGGTCTTCAAGAAGCTGGGCGAGCTCGGGCTGCTCGGCATCACCAAGCCCACGGAGTTCGGCGGGCTGGGGCTGGACGCGTCGTTCTCCGTCGCCTTCGCGGAGGAGCTGGGCCACTGCACCTGCGGCGCGCTGCCCATGGCGATTGGCGTCGTGACGGACATGGCGACGCCCGCGCTCGCGCGCTTCGGCAGCGATGCGCTGCGGCGGGAGTTCCTGGCGCCCACGCTCACGGGCGAGCGCGTCTGCTCCATCGCGGTGAGCGAGCCCGGTGCCGGCTCCGACGTGGCGAGCGTGACGACCACGGCGCGCCGTGACGGCGACGACTACGTCATCGACGGCAGCAAGATGTGGATCACCAACGGCATGCAGGCGGACTGGATCTGCCTGCTCGCCAACACGGGTGATGGGCCCGCGCACGCGAACAAGTCGCTCATCATCGTGCCCATGGACCGCCCTGGCATCACGCGGTCGAAGATCCGCAAGCTCGGCATGTGGGCGTCCGACACGGCGCAGCTCTTCTTCGACGGCGTGCGCGTCCCGGCGCGCTTCCGCATCGGCGACGAGGGGCGCGGCTTCGCGATGCAGATGCAGCAGTTCCAGGAGGAGCGGCTGTTCGTGTCGGCGAGCACGCTGGTCACCTTCGACCGGCTCATCGCGCAGACGGCGGAGTACACGCGGCAGCGCAAGGCCTTTGGCCAGTCCATCCTCGACAACCAGAGCGTGCACTTCCGGCTCGCTGAATTGCAGACGGAGGTGGAGGCGCTCCGGGCGCTCATCTACCGGACCGTCGCCATGTACATCGAGAACAAGGACGACCCGGAGGTCGTGAAGCTCGCCTCGATGTGCAAGCTCAAGTCGGGCCGGCTTGCCCGCGAGTTGGTCGATGGCTGCCTCCAGTACTGGGGCGGCATGGGCTTCACCTGGGACAACCCCGTCGCCCGCGCCTACCGGGACCTGCGTCTGGGGTCCATTGGCGGCGGCGCCGACGAGGTGATGCTCGGAATCATCAGCAAGGCCATGGGAACGCTGCCCCGCAAGGCGCGCGGCTGAGGAGCTACACGATGGGATACCGTTCAGTCTTCGCCCCGAATTCCTTCGCGGGCCGCACCATCATCGTCACCGGCGCCGGCAGCGGCATTGGCAGGTGCACCGCGCACGAGCTCGCGTCGCTCGGCGCGCACATCGTCCTCGTGGGCCGCAAGACGGAGAAGCTTGAGAAGGTCGCTGGCGAGCTCTCCGCCGAGGGCCATGCGTCCACGCAGCACGCCGTGGACATCCGGGACGAGGCCGCCGTGCGCGACATGGTCGCCGCCGTCGTCCAGAAACACGGCCGCATCCACGGGCTCGTGAACAACGCGGGCGGGCAGTTTCCGTCGCCGCTGTCGCAGATCTCCAAGAAGGGCTTCGAGGCGGTCGTCTCGACGAACCTCACCGGCGGCTTCCTGGTCGCGCGCGAGGTGTTCACCCAGTCCATGAGCGAGCACGGCGGCGCCATCGTGAACATGCTCGCGGATGCCTGGAACGGCATGCCGGGCATGGGGCACTCGGGCGCGGCGCGCGCCGGCATGTTCAACCTGACGCAGACGGCCGCCGTCGAGTGGGCCGCCTCCGGCGTGCGAGTCAACGCCGTCGCGCCCGGCTGGGTCGCCTCCAGCGGGCTGGACACCTACGAGGACCCGTTCGTCCGCGAGATGATCCCCTTCCTGCGCAAGCAGGTGCCCCTGCACCGGCTGGCCACCGAGGCGGAGGTGAGCGGCGCCATCGTGTTCCTGCTCTCCGACGTGGCGGCGTTCATCACCGGCGAGGTCATCCGCATCGACGGCGGCGCGTCCTGCAACACCAAGGCGTTCCCGCTGTCGGAGCACGACAACTCGAAGCCCTACGACGGGTTCCACCTGGCCAAGGGCCCCGCCATCCTCGACGGCCCGAAGGAGAAGTGACGTGCCCACGCTCGTCTCCCAGGTCGAACCAGCCTCCGCCACCTTCACCACGCAGCGCCAGGAGATGCTCGCCCGCGTCGCGGAGCTGCGCGCCATCGAGCAGAAGTCGCGCGACACCGAGCAGCTGGCCAAGGACAAGTTCAAGCAGCGCGGGCAGCTGCTCCCGCGTGAGCGGCTGGCGCTGCTGCTCGACCGGGGCTCTCCCTTCCTGGAGCTCTCCACGCTCTGCGGCTACAAGCACCACGACGACACCGATGGCTCGCTGGCCGGTGGGAACACCATCATCGGCATCGGCTTCGTGTCCGGCGTGCGCTGCCTGGTGTTCGTGAGCAACTCCGCCGTGAAGGGCGGCACCGCGACGCCCTGGGGTGTCCAGAAGGCGCTGCGTGCGCAGGAGATTGCCCTGCAGAACCGGCTGCCCGTGGTGTCACTGGTGGAGAGCGGCGGGGCGAACCTGCTCTACCAGCAGGAGATCTTCATCCCGGGCGGGGAGACCTTCTACAACCAGGCGAAGCTGTCCGCGGCCGGCATCCCCCAGGTCACCGTCGTCCACGGTTCGAGCACCGCGGGCGGTGCGTACATCCCGGGCCTGTCCGACCACGTCGTCATGGTGCGCGGCAAGGCGAAGGTGTTCCTCGCGGGCCCGCCGCTGCTGCTCGCGGCCACGGGCGAGGTCGCCACGGATGAAGACCTCGGCGGCGCGGAGATGCACACCACCGTGGCCGGCACCTCGGACCACCTCGCGGAGGACGACGCCGACGGCATCCGCATCGCGCGGGAGATCGTCGCGTCGCTCGGGTGGAATGACGCCCTGCCGGCGTCCACGCGTCCCGCCTTCGAGCCGCCCCGCTACGCCGTGGAGGAGCTGTGCGGCGTGGTGCCCATGGACCACCGCAAGCCCTACGACTGCCGCGAGGTGATTGCCCGGCTCGTGGATGGCTCGGACTTCTCGCCCTTCAAGGACGACTACGACGCGCTCACCGTCTGTGGCTGGGCGCGCATCGAGGGCAGGGCGGTGGGCCTCATTGGCAACAACGGGCCCATCACCGCGAAGGGCGCGACGAAGGCGGGACAGTTCATCCAGCTCTGCTGCCAGGCGCGCACGCCCATCATCTACCTGCAAAACACCACGGGCTACATGGTGGGCACGCAGTCGGAGCAGGGCGGCATCGTGAAGCACGGCGCGAAGATGCTCCAGGCCGTGGCCAACGCGACCGTGCCGCAGATGACCCTCCTGTTGGGCGGTGCCTTCGGCGCGGGCAACTACGGTATGTGCGGCCGCGCGTTCCACCCGCGCTTCATCTTCGCCTGGCCCAACGCGCGCACGGCCGTGATGGGCGGTGAGCAGGCGGCGAAGGTGCTCACCATCGTCGCCACGGAGAAGGCACGGCGCGCGGGGCTGCCGCCCGACCAGGAGTTCCTGGACGGGATGGCGAAGCCGCTCATCGAGCAGTTCGACCGCGAGTCGGATGCCTTCCAATGCAGCGCGCGGCTGTTCGACGACGGCGTCATCGACCCCCGGGACACGCGGCGGGTGCTCGGGTTCATCCTGGCCACGTGCGACGAGGCTTCGCGCCGCACGCTGTCGCCCAACTCCTTCGGCGTCGCCCGGCTGTAGCGAGAGGAATCATGAAACGCATCCACAAGGTGCTGGTGGCGAACCGGGGTGAGATTGCCGTGCGCGTGCTGCGCACGTGCCGCCGACTCGGGCTGCGCACGGTCGCGGTCTTCTCCGACGCGGACAGGGATGCCCCGCACGTGCGGCTCGCGGACGAGGCCATGCACCTGGGGCCGCCGCCCGCGAGGGAGTCCTATCTCTCCATCGAGCGGGTCCTCGCCGCGGCGAAGGCGTCCGGCGCGGATGCCATCCATCCCGGGTACGGCTTCCTGTCGGAGAACGAGGACTTCGCGCGCGCGTGCGCGGAGGCCGGCTTCGTGTTCGTCGGGCCGCCCGCGGAAGCCATCGAGCTGATGGGGAACAAGCGGCAGGCGAAGCTGCGCATGCAGGCCGCGGACGTGCCCTGCATCCCCGGCTATGAGGCGGCACGCCCTGGCGAGTCCCTGGAGGACGAGGCCCTGGTCCGCGAGGGCCAGCGCGTCGGGTTCCCCATCATGGTGAAGGCGGCGGCGGGCGGTGGCGGGCGCGGCATGCGGCTGGTCCGCGAGCCGGGCGCGCTGCTCGACGCCATCCGTTCGGCGCGCTCGGAGGCGACGAACGCCTTTGGCAGCGGCGAGCTCATCCTGGAGCGCGCCATCGAAGGTGCGCGTCACGTGGAGGTGCAGGTCTTCGCGGACGAGCATGGGAACGCCGTGCACCTGGGCGAGCGCGACTGTTCCGTGCAGCGCCGGCACCAGAAGGTGATTGAAGAGAGCCCGTCCCCAGCCGTCACGCCCGAGCTGCGTGAGCGCATGGGGTCCGTGGCGGTGCAGGCCATCCGTGCCATCGGGTATCGCGGCGCGGGGACCATCGAGTTCCTCCTGGCGCCGAACGGCGACTTCTTCTTCATGGAGATGAACACGCGCCTGCAGGTGGAGCATCCGGTGACGGAGCTCATCACCGGACTCGACCTGGTCGAATGGCAGCTGCGCGTCGCCGACGGTGAGCCGCTCCCGCTGACGCAGCCGGAGGTCACCTGGCGCGGGCACGCCATCGAGGCGCGCCTGTGCGCGGAGGACCCGGCCAGGGGCTTCCTCCCGCAGACGGGCCGGCTCCTCGCATGGGAGCCGCCGGCGGGGGAGGGCGTCCGCGTGGACCATGGCGTGCGTGAAGGCCAGGACATCACGCCGTTCTATGACTCCATGCAGGCCAAGCTCATCGCGTACGGACCGGACCGCGAGACGGCGCGTGAGCGGCTGGCCGCGGCGCTGCGCGAGCTGACGGTGTTCGGCGTCACGACGAACAGCGCGTTCATCCAGCATGTCCTCGGGCACGAGGCGTTCCGCTCCGGCCGGTACGACACGGGCTTCGTTGGCGCGCACACGCCGCCAGAGACGCTGCAGGTGCTCGGGAAGGCCTCCCTGGAGGACCAGGCCATCCTGGCTGCCTTGCTCTTCCACGACGACGCGCAGGCGCTGGCCCGGAAGGGTGGCTTCGACGCGACGCTCACGGGCTGGAGCAGCTCCTACGCCCTGCCGGTGCCGGTCAGCCTGCATGACGGTGCTTCCGAGTTCCGCGCCTCGGTGCGCCCCGTCGCAGCGGAGGCCTATGAGGTCCACGTCGGCGACAGCTCGTTCGCGCTCTCCCTGCGCGGCCTCGGCCCCGAGCGCGCGGAGGTGGAGGTGGCGGGGCGCCGCCGCGCGGTCCGCTACCGCCGTGCGGGTGGCACGCTGTGGTGCTCGCTGGACGGCATCACGCGGCAGCTGCGCGACGTGTCCTTCCGGCTGCCCTCCGAACGCGAGCGCGCCAGCGACGGCCGCCTGCGCGCGCCCATGGATGGCCGCATCATCCGGGTGAGCACCGAGGTCGGCGCGACCGTGAAGAAGGGCGACGTGCTGGTGGTACTCGAAGCGATGAAGATGGAGTCGTCCCTCATCGCGCCCACGGATGGCGTGGTCACGGCGGTGAACGTCACGGTCGGGGCGCAGGTGCCGGCACGACATGTCGTCGCGGTCGTCTCTCCCGCAGCGAAGGAGGCAGCATGAGTGAAGCACCGCTCGTCCGGTACGAAGTCTCTCGTGGCGTCGCGACCCTGACGCTTGATTCGCCGCGCAACCGCAATGCGCTGTCGCGTGCGCTCGTCACGCAGCTGCTGGAGCGGCTGAACGCCGTGGGCGCCGACCCGGGGGTTCGCGCGGTCGTCCTCGCGGCCACCGGTCCGGCGTTCTGCGCGGGGGCGGACCTCTCGGAGATGGCGGACGGGGGCGCCGCGAAGGCGCCGGGTGTGCTGCTGGACGTGCTGCGCACCCTCGTGACGCTGCCGCAGCCTGTCGTGGCGAAGGTCGCCGGGCAGGTGAGGGCGGGCGGCATCGGCATTGTCGGTGCGTGCGACGTGGCGGTCGTCGCGGAGTCCGTGAAGTTCGCCTTCACCGAGGCGCGCATCGGCGTGACGCCCGCGGTCATCTCCCTCACCACGCTGCCGCACCTGACCAGCCGGGCGGCGAGCCGCTACTTCCTCACCGGTGAGGCCTTCGACGCGGCCGAAGCCGCGCGCATCGGGCTCATCACCTCCGCCGTGCCGGACGCGTCCCTGGAGGGCGCCGTCGAGCAGATCCTGGAGACGTTCCGCGTGTCGTCTCCGCAGGGCCTGCGCGAGACCAAGCAGCTGGTGGCCGCCGGCCTGCGCGCGCGCATCGAGTCCGGGGGCGCCGAGATGGTCGCGCTCTCCGGCCGGCTGTTCGCCTCCGAAGAGGCCCAGGAGGGGATGCTCGCCTTCCTGGAACGCCGGCCTCCCGCGTGGGCCGCGCCGAAATAGGCTGCGGGGGCACCCGGTTCGACCCGACGCCCGAACGGGCGGAATGGAGCACACGATGTCTGTAGGCCTGGCACCTCAGTCCCCGCGCATCAGCCGCGTCTCTCTGGGAGACATCGTCCACCGGTCGGCGTTGCGCTGGCCGGAGCGGACGGCGCTCGTCGACGGGGACCTCGAGTTCTCGTACGCGGAGCTCGACCGGCGCTCGAACGCCTTCGCGCACTACCTGCTCGCCCAGGGCCTGCCCCTGGGCGCGCGCATCGCGATGCTCTGCGGGAACTCGGCGCAGATGCTCACGGCGTTCGTGGGCATCTACAAGTCGGGGTTCGTCTGGGTGCCCATCAACACCGGCCTCTCCGTGGAGGCCGTCCGGTACATCCTCGAGCACGCCGAGGCGACGCACGCCGTCGTCGACGCCGAGCTCCTCGCGAAGCCCGGGCTGCGGGAGATGCTCGACGCGCTGGGCACCCGCATCATCGTCTGCGTGCCGGAAGGGCAGGCGGCGCCGGGCGGGGGCATGGTCGCGTTCCTGGACACGCTGAAGGGGCAGCACGGCACGCTGCCGGAGGTGGGCATCCAGAGCGGCCAGCTCGCGCAGATCATGTACACCAGCGGCACCACCGGCCAGCAGAAGGGCGTCATGCATTCGCATGCGTCGGTGCACGCGGCGCTGAGCGGGAACCTGTTCGAGCTGGGCATGCGCTCGTCGGACTCCACCCTCTGCGTGCTCCCGATGTTCCACTGCGCGCAGCACGCCATCGTGATGACGTTCCTGCTGGCCGGGGCGACCGTCGTCGTGCGGCGGGCCTTCGACCCGGGCGCGATGCTCGCGACCATCGAGCAGCGCGGCATCACGTTCCTCCTGGGCCTGCCGGTGATGTACGGCGCGATGCTGGCGCACCCGGCGCGTCCGGCCACGAAGCTGTCCAGCCTGCGCCTGTGCCTCTACGTGATGGCGCCCATGGCGCGCACGATGCTCGTGGAGCTCATCGAGCACTTCTGTCCGGGCGGCTTCGCGCTCGCGTCAGGGCAGACGGAGATGTACCCGGCGACGACCATGTTCAAGCCGGAGCAGCAGCTCAAGCGGTTCGGATCGTATTGGGGCGACTCGGTCGTGACGAACGAGACGGCCATCATGGATGACGAGGGCCGGCTGCTCGGGCGCGGCGAGGTGGGGGAGATCGTCCACCGCGGGCCGAACGTGATGCTCGGCTACTACAAGGACCCGGAGGCGACCGCGCGGGCGAGCGCCTTCGGCTGGCACCACACGGGCGACCTGGGCATGTTCGACGCCGATGGCCAGCTGCTCTTCGTGGACCGCAAGAAGGATATGATCAAGACGGGCGGAGAGAACGTCCCGTCCATCAAGGTCGAAGAGGTCCTCCTGCGTCACCCCGCGGTGCTCCAGGTCGCGGTGGTGGGCCTGCCGCACTCGCGCTGGACGGAGGCGGTGACAGGCTTCGTCGTGCTCAAGCCCGGTGCCGTCGCGACGGAGGCGGAGATCAATACCCATTGCCGCCAGCACCTGGGAGGTTTCGAGGTGCCCAAGGCCATCGTCCTGCTCCCGGCCATGCCGCAGACCAGCACGGGCAAGGCCCAGAAGTTCGTGCTCCGTCAGCAGTACGCTCGGCACTACGATGCGGGACGTGACGACCCCAATCCCTCCTGAGTCCGCCCCGCCGAAGAAGACCATCCTGCCTGGCGTCGCGCTGGGCTTCACCATCGCAGGCCTGTGCATCATCTGTCTGTGGCCGGTAGGGCTCGTGCTGGCCATCCTGGCGATGGTGAAGACAGGCAAGCCGGAGCATGCCGGGCGCAGGGGGCTCGCCATCGCGGCCCTCTGCGTGGCGGGGTTGGGGCTACTCACCATCGGCATCCAGGCCGCCATCGCCATCCCCAACTTCATCAAGTTCCAGTCGCGCGCGAAGCAGGCGGAGTGCAGGAGCAACCTGAAGGCGGTCTTCACCGCGGCGAGGGTGAGCCTGGCGGATGATCAGCCCCTGGTCAGCTTCGAGGAGATGGGCATCGAGCCGGGACCGCGCAATCGCTATGCCTATGTGCTGCGGATGCCGGAGGACGTCATCCCCGTGGGAGCGGCCTTCCCCGCGATCGAACCGGAGGCCATCCAGGCGGCCCTGGATCAGGCGGGAGTGAAGCCCGGCGTGGAGGGGACCTGTCCCGACTGCGTCGTCACCGCCGCGTGCGTGGGCAACGTGGACAACGATGACACGCTGGACGTGTGGAGCATCTCCACCGTCGACCGCACGGCGGCCAATGGCGAAACCATTCCCCTCGGAGCGCCGTACAACCACGTGAACGACGTCCGGCAATAGGAGTCCGGAGTAGGGTCCTGGGTTCCCTCCTTCCCCAGGCATCCATGGTCCTCCGGCGATTCCTATCCCTCGTCGCGCTCGCCACGTCTTCGCTCGTGGCGAACGCAGCCCACGCGAACACCGTCTATGGCTTCTGGCAGGGCTCGGGAGGACAGAGCCCCTCCAGCCCGGGAAACCGGGTTTTCCTGCTGGATTCACAGACGTCCAGCCAGCCGGTGACGTTCACGCTGACGTCGTCGGCGGATGCCTGGCTGTACCTGCTGGATGCGAACGGCAACATCCTCGCGCAGGACAACAACGGCGGTGGCGGCACGAACTCGCGCCTGGTCGTCACGCTGGTCCCGGGCAGCTACCAGCTGGTCGCGGCGACCGCGCTGTCAGGGCAGAGCGCCGAGTTCACCCTGTCGGCGGACTCCGGGGTGCTGCGCCATCCCAAGGCCCTGGAGGTCCGGCCCACCAGCCGCTTCACCTGGGTCTACGACGATCACGGCACCGGCGCGACGAACGACATCTCCGTCTGGCGGCCGGACCTCTCCCAGACACCGGGCTTCTTCTCGCTGGGCGACGTGGCCATGCCGAACCGGGGGCAGCCGCCCGCGACGACGTTCGTCGTTCGCGGGGAGGGCGACTTGCTCGCGCGTCCGTCCAACTACAACTGGACTTGGGACGACTCCGGCTCCGGTGGAACGCACGACGTCTCCTTCTGGGAGCCGGTCGCGCCCGCGGGCTACACCTGCCTGGGCCACGTCGCGGTGCTGGGCTATTCAAAACCTTCCACGGACCTCATCCGCTGCGTGCGGAGTGAATACGTGCTGCCCGCCAATCCCGCCTGGGTGTGGGACGACAGGGGCTCCGGCGCGGATGACGACATTGGCGTGTGGCAGGCGGTGGCGCGCGACCACCGGGGCCTGCCCGCCTCCACCTTCGTCTCACGCCCCAGCCACGGCGACACGGGCGGCAACCGCTACTGGGTCCTCAACAAGAGCGCCACGTCCAACGCGGAGCTGCGGGGCCTGCCCGTGGACGCGCAGACGGTGGCGACGTTCGCGCCGCGTGTGTGGCTGCATCCGGACGAGGCTTATTTCCCGTCCTCCACACAGTTCCACCTGGCCAACGTCCACGAGGAGAACGGCCACCTGGTGACGAACCAGGCGCTGGGCTGTGACTCCTGCACGGATCCGCAGTTCCTGGACGGCCAGCGCCCCAACCAGACACCGGTGCCTGTCTACGCGCAGGTCATCCCGCGAACCCAGGGCGGTCTGCCGACGAACGTCACGGACGTGCTGTATTGGAACTTCTACCCCTACAACAATGGCAAGCGCGTGTGCATTGGCTGGTATTCGCCCTGGGGCTGCGTGGGCGGCTACTCCACCTTCGGCAACCACGTGGGGGACTGGGAGCACCTCACCGTGCGCTTCATCGACGGGCGCCCCGCGCAGGTCTACCTGAGCCAGCACGCGAACGGGCAGACCTTCACGTTCGGCGACAAGGCCGTGTTCCTCACCGGCTGGCATCCGGAGGTGTTCTCCGCCAATGGCTCGCATGGTCTCTATCCGGACGCCGCGCGGCACATCTACGAGACCATCTTCAACGGCGACTTCCTGGCGGACGACACCGGCGCCGGGCTCGCGTGGGACACCTGGAACAACGTGGTGGTCATTCCCTGGCAGCCGGCGGGGACGTACACGGGGTCGCTCGCCTGGATGAACCTCACGGCGTACTGGGGCAACCCCGAGTCCGGCTGCGACAACCCGACCGGCTACTGCGTGAACAGCGGTGGTCCCTCGCCGCTGCGGAATCGGTCGGTGTATCAGCCCGAGTACATGACCCTGGAGTAGTCCTAGGGGCTGTCCCTGATCTCCGGCCCGAAAATCAACCTGGTGGATCAAACACGGGCGTTGGACCCGGCCTTGAGGGGCACCAGGAGGTTGCCAGCCAGCGTCAGGCATGATCAACGCTGGCTGTGCGCCGACATGAACTGAGCGATGCCGAGTGGAGCCGCATCAAGCCCTTGCTGGGCTCGCGTAGCGGCCCACCCTCGAAGCGAGGGGACCGCGACTTCATCAACGCCGTCATCTGGCGCGTGAAGACTGGGGTGCAATGGCGGGACCTTCCGGAGCGATTCGGCCACTGGAAGACCGTCTACAACCGCTTCCACCGCTGGGCGCAAGTCGGGCGCTGGGAAGCCATCTTCAAGGCCCTGCGACTTCCGGTGGATGAGCTCGGCTCGCTGGCAGACGCTTCCGTCGTCCGGGCGCATCAGGACGCCTCGGGCGGAAAAGGGGGGTCCGAAGAAATGCTCTGGGGCGTTCTCGAGGAGGTTTTTCAACGAAAGTTCACGCCGTCACAACGGCGGGCGGTAAGCCGCTCCACCTCGAAATAACGCCCGGCCAGCAACATGAGTCCACGATGGCCGAGGAGTTGTTGGTGCACGCCGAGGGCAAGGCCTTCATCGCGGACACCGGTTACGACGCAGAGCGCATTCGCGCCAACGCCCTGAAGGTGGGAATGACGCCTGTCATTCATCCCCATCCCAGCAGGAAGCAACCGCCTGCGCTGGACCGCACCCTCTATCGGTTGCGCTACCGGGTGGAGTGCTTCTTCCACGACCTCAAGCGCTTTCGGGCTGCGGCCACCCGCTACGACAAGACGGCGAAGAGCTACCTCGCCGTCCTGCACGTTGCTTCCATGCTTCTTTGGCTGCGGTAATCAGGGACAGCCCCTAGCTGTTGCCCAGGAGGCCGAAGGGCTTCCACTCCAGGATCTTCAGGTCGAACCCCGTCTGGCGCTTTCCGGCGATCCAATCCTCCAGGGCGCTCAGCGCGGAGGCCTCGTCATCGAAGTCCTGGCGCTCGTCGTCGCGGGTGACCAGCGTGGTGCCGTCCACGATGGCCGACGTGTACTCCGCCTTGGGGCCTCCGTAGTTCGCGAGCTCGCGTTCGAGCGGACCCCGGCCGGGAACCACGGTCGTGACCCGCAGGAAGTCTCCTTCGTAGCGGGCCTCCAGCCGCCGCATCTCCTGTACGGCGGCGTCGGAGGTCTCGAAGGCGAAGCGGAACGTGCGCATCGACCCGTTGTTGTAGCCCGCGTGCAACTGCACGACGGCGCCGAAGCGCTCAATCTCCAGGAAGAGATCGCCCCGCCTGCGCCAGAAGGTGACGCGCTCGGAGGCCCGCTGCTTCACGTCGAGCGCCGGGGGTGTCCCCTGTCCGAGGAACTCCTTCCCGTCGAAGATGTGCAGGGGCAGGCTCCCCGGGCGCAGCAGCCACACCTCGCCTGTCTTGCGCTGGGCGTAGACGACGTCACTCGCGCGCGCGTTCTTCGACGCCTGGGCCGCGATGCCTTCGATGTCCAGGCCTTCGAGCTCCTCGGCGGTGGGCTCATCCGGCTCGCGGACCTGCCGGGGCTGGAGCGTGTCCGTGAAGATGGGCTCGCCCTTCTGGATGCGATTGAACAGGACGTCGTGGTGGATCTCCCCCAGGTCGAGGTTCCACAGCTCCGGGCGCAGGAAGGTGGACGCGAGCGAGGCGGCGTCCTCGCCGGAGCGGCCGTTCTCCAACTGGTGCTCGGCGTGGACCTCGCCGTAGCAGGTGACGTCGTGGTCGTTCTCGTCGAGGAAGCGCGTGGTGAGGTCGCCCGCCACGACGAGGCTGTCGTCGTTGTAGATGCCCTGGATGACGTCCCGGACCACGAGGTCGCCGAGCACCAGGAAGTTCCCTGACGTCTGGAGCCCCCACGCAGTACAACGGCCCACGACCACGACCGTCGAATCCGGTCCACAGTCCTCCAGCACGCCCGCCACCTCCAGGTCCCCGAGGACGACCAGGGGTGCGGTGACCCGCAGTGAGCCGGCAACCCGCGCGTTGCCCGTGATGACCCGGGCCTCGGAGACGGTCCCTTCGAGCACCGCGTCCTCGGGCGTCAGCAGCTCGCGCATCACCAGGGCCGCGAAGCCGATGGGAGACAAGGGACCGGGACACAGCGCCTCCGCGAGCTGGGCCGGCTCCATCCGCGTGTCGCGAAACGCGCCCGCGAGGCCCGAGACCGAAGGCTCACCGTGATGGGAGAGTGCTTCGAGGACGGCGCCTTCGAGCCGGGCGCGCACGGCCTCCGCGCGCGGGAGGAACTCGTTCTGGGAGAGGCTCATGGGCGCGCATGCTACCGGCCGCACGCCGAGCGAGCAGTTGTTTCGATGAAACCTCGCGACAGGGCGTGACGGTGCACGGCCTTCGCTGTTTTCATGCAGGGCCCCGGCCCTTTGTAACGGGGCGAGGCCCCCGTTCCGGGCCTGCGCGGTGTCTCTTCGAGGTGGGTTGATGCGCGAGGAGTATGTGTTCTTGGTGGGGAGCTGGGCCCTGGTCTTCCTCGGCGGCTGCGCGCTCGTCGTGCGCCTGATCCACCAGTCATGGAGGAAGAAGCAGGTCCGCGAACACGGGCTGCCGGGCGAGGCCACGGTGCTGGAGTGCAGGGCCACGCGGATGTACATCAACCGCAGCCAGGTCTTCGACTTCCTGCTGGAGGTGCGGTTGCCCGGTCAGACGCCGTATCAGGTGTCGTTGAGCAGCCGGATGCACGACTGGAACGTGCGGGTGATGGACGTGGGGCTGCGGCTCAACGTCAAGGTCGACCCGAAGGACCCACAATGCGTCGTCGTCCTGGGGCCGGTCGTCGCGCAGGACCTGGGCCGGTTCCTCCGCCAGGGCATGGACGCCATGGCGACGGGCCAGGCGGCGCACGCAGACCCCGTGAAGGCCCTGTCGGACCTCCAGCGGATGGCCGACGCGGGCCTCGTCTCGGAGGACGAGTACGCGCGGAAGAGGGCGGAGATCCTCGACCGGCTCTGAAACGGCCGGGCCCACGACGGAGGCCCGGCCGCGGTTCAGCCGCTGCGGCCTACTGGCAGATGGTGATGTCCGAACACACGCACTGCCCACCGCCCATGCCGCCACACTGGCGGAAGCACGAGCAGTCTTCGTTCATGCAGATATTGGAGCAGAGGCCAATGGCCTCGGAGTTGGTGGGCATCAGCGCCCCGACGGCGCCACCGGCCACGACGCCCAGCATGAACACGAACTTCGCGATTCCCTTGCGCATGTACGACCTCCCGGGTTGAACGGCCCGTCCATTCTAGAGCCGAGTCCTCGATTGGACGAGGCTCGGCACCGAGGGCCAGGAGCCGGTGCCTGCGCCCCTTCGATGAAGCCTTCCCGTCTCATCCGAGGTGTGCCTTCCCGACCTCGAACCCAGCCCCGAGGTCAGTGGCTCCCGAGAGGCTGTTTCTCGACCTTCAACCCGGTCCGGTTCGGGAGGTGCATGCAATGAAGGCATTCAAGGCGGTGCTGCTGGGGACGCTCGTGTCCGCGCTGCTCGTTGGCGCGGGGTGCAAGACCACGAAGAGCGAGGGGACGGAGGGGAGCGGCACTGGCGGCTCCGGAACGATGAATCCAGGAGTCGGAGGCAGGACGAACGTCGGCGAAAGCTCCAATGGAACGGAGGGGGCCGACACCAGCTCTGGCGACGTTGGTGGATCAGGGACAGGGACGAACCCGGGGACGGGCGGTTCCAGCACGGGCGGCACAGGCGGTTCCAGCACGGGCGGCACAGGCGGTTCCAGCACGGGCGGCAGCGGCATGGGCGGCGGTTCCACCACCGGCGGTACCTCTAAGCCAGGGGAAGTAAGTCCTGTCAGGGGGTAGCGCGAGGCGCAAGCAGACTGAGCCGTCCTGAGCGCCGCAAGCGGTGCAGCAGTCGGACGGCTTCCGGATAGAACGCCTCGCGCTGCTCGGTC